>JBGULZ010000291.1:0-2479 GCA_045116595.1 Ruminococcus sp.
CCGCGTCGAGGATATCAACGACACGGTCGCCGTTAACGTCGGCAAAATAACCATCATGATCCATATGCGCTTTGCCGGAAGCTATCTTTTGAATAAGCGTGGCGTCAAGGATATCTACCTTGTTGTCTTTATTGGCGTCGCCGAGCAATGAGCCGATATTCAGCTCCTCCAAAGCCTCGAGCAAGCCTTCATACTTTGTGTGATCGAACGGCAAGCGCTCAACCTGATCGTAAACAGAACAATCGTTATCGGCAAATTGTTCAAGACCGTAAAACTCGCCTGCCTCAACATCATAAACGCCGTAGTGAGTAAAAAACGGACTTCCTATCGACGGACCGAAAACCGCTCTGCCGCCTGCTCCTCCGAGGTTTACATATGTACACACAGTGGGCTCAGGACAATTGTATTGCGCTTCAACAAGCACCCAGTCGGGGTTAAAATCCTCGCCGTCTTTATTGTGGATATAAAGGTCAGAATATGTGTAATAAGGATAACCGAAAAGGTCGTCGGGATCCTGTTCCAAAACATCACGGTGGTTATTATATGTCCATTGCTCAAAATCACTCTGGAACGGACTGTGCAGCGCTGAACCACTCGGAAGATTTCCGTCAAACAAGTCCATATAGTAAACATCAGTATAATCTTTTGCCATTTGAGTGACCTTATCCTTTTGCGCCTCGACGACAACATATAATTTTACTTGCGAAAAGAAAAGCAACTTGTCAACGTGAACGGAATAATTTGTGCCTTCAGTTATCTTTTTACTAAAATTATAATTATAATCCATTATCATTCCGCTCATTTCTATGTCACAGAATTTAACAAATTCTTTATCGTCTTCATAAAGATTGTATTTTTCATTTACTAAATTAGACACTTCCATATCCCAATATGAGGTATAATCATACAGATAAAAAATGATCTGAACCGTGTCGGTTGAAGTATCATCGAGCTCATCCCGAAGCCGCGCGGTAATTGACGCCATATGGGTATCGGGATTTACCGCTGCGTTGGCGGAGATCACGCCCGTACCTGCGATCAGTACGACCGATAATAATATACATAACAGTTTTTTCATATTTGTCACCCTTTCTTTGATTATATAACAGATAATCTGAATCATTATTAGTTTTTATCGTAGGGGCGGACCCATGTGTCCGCCCGTTTATTTCAAACGTTTGGTTTCAGCGGGCGGACACACGGTGATTCCCCTGTCAGGGGAAATGGGCGGAGCCCAAAAGGGTTGCCGACGTGCTAAGGTCCGCCCCTACATTGTTGACTTTACAGAGAATAATTATATCAAAGACTACCGTTCCGCCGCGGCTTTTTGTATCGCGGTCGCGTCAAGGATATCAACATTGCCGTCACCGTTGAAGTCTGCAACAAGCAGCTGATCTCCGGTAAGCTCTGTCTTTTCAGCCGAATATTTTTGAACCAGCACCGCGTCGAGGATATCAACGACATCGTCATTATTTACATCGCCGAGGGTAGGTTCTACTAAAATGAGCGGGTCTACCGTTATCTTTAGCTTCGCGCCCCGTTTGGTTTTGAAATCAAAATTTCTGAGGTCGAGCCTGAGCGTAACATCAGAGCAGTCATATGGCAAACTGAATACGCAGTCCTCTCCGCCGTAAACGACATCTGTCTCTTGATCTGTCGGGATTTTGGTTCCGTTCGCAGCGCCAAAGGTATGCGTCCACGGATTTGACGTAGGGTTACCGTCCTCGTCAACGGAATTAACGACAAACTTAAAACGATAGTTGTCGTTGTCGTATACACCACTCATTGTCAATTCCCAAACGCCGTCGGAAACCTCTCTCATAGAGTTTGATCTATCACAGGGATCCCAGTTCACGCCGTTGAGGTATTCACTGTTGCCGTTGCCTGCAACGATAACCGAGTAAATATCTGCTTCGGTATCGCAACCAACCCCGTCTCCGATCACGTTTAGCTCATTTGTGAGCGGGTCAAAGGTGATCATAACATCGCAGTATTCTAAAACATCAAATGAATAAGGATGATCCGCGCCGTAAATCACCAAGCCGTTCTTCAAAATACGAATATAAGCGTTCTGAGGCATAACATCATTTACCATCAGCTCGTATAACCCTGAATCATCGTTGTAAGTCATGGCAGCTTGGGTAGTATCACCGGGAAGAAATCCGTTACTTAACGACTGTACTGCGTACTCGTCAGGCCCCGCTATGGTAGGCTCCACGGTAGGTTCCCCGGACTCTGTGGTGGGCTCTATGGCAGGCTCTCCCGCAGAGACGCTGATGATGAGCTTCGCGCCCATTTTTTCTCTGCCTTTATACTTGAAGTTAAAGCCGTTTAGGTCAAGTATAAAATGTACGTCCGAGTCGTCCTCCGGCACACTGAAAACAAAGTTTTTAGAGTTTAAGCCGTCGCAAAAAACGTCAAGCTCTTCCTCCGTAGGATAAACCTTTTCTACCTCCGCGCCGAAAATGTATTTATACAC
>JBGULZ010000292.1:0-1934 GCA_045116595.1 Ruminococcus sp.
CAACGAGCTTGGGACCGTACTCGATCTTGCCCTCTGTCTTCTGAGGAAGTCTTGTCTCGTCAAGAGAATAACCCATTACTACATACGGCTCGGATGTGAACTCCTCGCCTACTCTGCCGTTGATGTCGATTGTCGAATCCTTGAACTGCTTAACCTGGCCCTGAGGATCGGTGTAGTAGTAGTTGATCTGAACACGGCCTGTCGCAACGTTGTAGCCTGCTGTGTACTTCTGCATCATAAGAGCGTCCATAATATCGACCTGGCCGTCGCAGTTGAAGTCAAGGTCCTTGTTAGGCATAGGAGCCTTTTCAACGAGGATTTTCTGGAGAATAGTTACGTCAAGTACCGAGATATCGCCGTCACCGTCAAGGTCGCCGAATGTTCTGAGAGGCTCGGGAACATAGTCGGTGTAGATGAAGGTAACTTCCTGATCTTCTTCGGTAAATACGCCGGTATCGTTGCCGATGATCGAATCAAACTCATACTTGGGATCAACGCCGGAGGTCGGAAGAACCTGATAACCCGCGCCGAGCTTGCCTGTAACTGTTGTTGAGGGTGCTACGTCGGGACCGTCAGCGCTTTCGTACTTATAGTTAACGATGAGCTTACCTGTGTCTGAGGGGATATCAGCGGCTTCAAAGCTTGCCTTATCGACCGCGATCATCGATGAATAAGCGGGAAGTGTGAATGTCTTGCCCTGAACCTCGCCGAGGCAGTCAACGCCTGCGCACTGGTCGTTGGCGATGATAACCCACTCGTCAGCGGAAGCGCCGTTTACGGTATAGGTCTTTTCTGTTGCCGCGGCATTGTGGATAACGAGCATTGTCTTCCACTCGCCTTCGGTGTCGTTTGTGATCTCATACTGAACGTTATCCGCGTTTACGTCGAGTGTCGGCGGAGTATTAAAGAACTTGAAGTTGTTCTCATAGCTCTTGTCCATAGACGTGAGAGGAGTGAAGTTCTGCTTGATCTTCATCATACCGCTGTAATAACCAACCAGATCAGCGTAGTCTACTATATTAGCCCATGTGATCTTGTTGACCTCGGGTGAGGATTTATAGCTGTTTGTATCGCCGTACTTTGTACGTGCCATCTCATCGCCCGCGAGGTAGAATGTAACGCCCTGACAGGTGTTGAGGATAGCGGAAGCCATCTTGCTCATATTTACACTTTCAGCGTTGCGATCGCCGTATTTCTTGCCTGTTGAGGCAGAAATCTGATCGTAAAGAGTTGCGTTATCGTGGCAGGCGGCGTAAGTAACCGTCTGTGACGGAGCGGATGAAGTCCAGCCCCAGTCGGATGCGTTATCGGGTTTAAATGTATTTGCGCGCGCGCCGTAGCGGATAGCCTTAGCGTAGCTTGTGTTGCCCGCGATAAAGCCCTTTTCGTTGATATCAAATACACTGCCCTTGACGCCATTACGGATCTGGTCGCTGAAGAAAGCAACTCTGTCGTTTACCCTTGCGGCATTAGCCTGAGTAGCGGGATAGAACTTAGCGCCTGTGTATGTTACTGTGTCGTGATATGAGGTTCCGCCTGTCCAGCCCTCGCCCCACATATAAAGCTTGGGATCTATCTGGTCGAGCTCGTCGCGGATCTGGTTCATACACTCAACATCCATAAGACCCATAAGGTCAAAGCGGAAGCCGTCGATGTGATACTCGTTGACCCAGTACTTACAGGAGTCAACGATGTACTGTCTTGCCATTGCGAACTCTGTAGCTACTTCGTTGCCGACGCCCGAGCCGTTAGAGAAAACGCCTGTTGTCCTCATTCTGTGATAGTAATAAGGAACAGTCGCCTGGAAGCAGGAATCCTCTGCGCTGCAGGAGAAGGTGTGGTTGTAAACAACGTCCATTACTACCGAGATACCGGCGTCGTGGAGAGCCTTTACCATAGCCTTACACTCTTCGATACGAACGTTGCCGTCGTAG
>JBGULZ010000293.1:0-4556 GCA_045116595.1 Ruminococcus sp.
GGAAAGGTTATTTGAAGAACTAAGTTCATATAAGAACGTTATTTCTCCAGGAAGTTTTATGAACAACCAAAACACTAAAGGTTGTACATGGAAAGAAAAAAGAGTGTTTTTGGAGCAATCGAAGTTTACGATTGCCGGTGATAGTATTGAATACCCGGGCTTTTTCACCGAAAAAATAATTGATCCGCTCATGGCTCATTCAATTCCAATATATTTTGGCAACCCACGAATTAATGAGGATATCAATGAAAATGCATTCGTTTGGTGTAAATCAACTATGGAAGAAGATATTAATGCAACAATTGAAAAAGTCAAATATATTGATACTCATGATGATGCATACATAGAAATGCTGATGGAATATCCTTTGTTAAGCGAGGATTATCTTGAAAAAAATTATGAAGATTTAGAAAAATTTCTTGTCAATATCTTTTCACAAGAGCCAGAAAAAGCATATCGCAGAGTTCGATTTTTTTGTGCTGATTTGCACGAATCATATTTGAAGGAATACATGGAAAAACATAAAAGAGATAAATTAATTGATAGAGTAAAGAGAATGATAAAAAAATATGTATAATTATTGAATGATATTGTTTTAGAATGACTTGAATAAATATGTCGCTTTTTCTATAACATAGAATTTGCCCCCCAAAAAAATCATATAAAAATGTTTTGTAAATTTGGCAGTAGATTTATCTTGTTGTGTGGTGTCAAACGTGATAATAAAAGAAAAATTATACGAAGTTAAACATAATATGCAAATTAAGTATTATTCATATGTTCGTACTAAATTTGCAATAAAGTTACGGAAACGATTAAAAAACGATAATTTCAGTATAATATGCAGCAATTGTATTGGTGGAACAATTTATAATAGATTAGGGAAGCAATTCTTATCACCAACGATTAATTTGTGGTTCTATCAAAAAGACTTTTTGAAATTCATTCAAAATATACATTACTATCTATCGCTGGAGTTGAGATTTATTGACAGCAATCGAAACTATCCGGTAGGAATGCTTGATGACATTTGCATTTATTTTCTTCATTACCATAGTGAAGAAGATGCAAAAACATCGTGGAATAGACGAAAAGAACGCATTAATTTCGATAATCTTTTTATTATTATGTATGATCGGGATGGAATCGATGAAGAAGATTATAAGGTTTTTGCGAGATTAAAATGTGTAAACAAAATTATTCTTTCAGATAAAACTAATGATAAATATCCTTTCGTTAAACAAATGACGAAGGAAAATGATAATGATACTGTATATCTGGAGAAAGATAAATATGGAATAAGGTCATTTGAGAAACAATGGGATTATGTTGATTGGTTAAACATAAGAGATAATATAGGAGAGTGATATTTTGAACCACATTAAACTTAAAAACAAAACAATACTGATTACGGGTGCTGCCGGCTTTATCGGCGCGAATTTGGCGATGAAGTTGATCAAGACAGGTGAGCCAATGGCGCTTGTCGGGCTGGACAATATGAACGATTACTATGATGTATCGCTCAAGGAATACCGCCTTGTGGAGATTGAAAAGCTTGTCGCGGAGAATCCGCAAATCAAGTGGACTTTTGTCAAGGGCGACTTAGCTGATAAGGCGTTGATAGACAAGCTATTTGCGGACTATAAGTTCGACATCGTCGTCAATTTGGCTGCGCAGGCGGGTGTTCGGTATTCGATAACAAATCCCGATGCGTACATCAACAGCAACATTATCGGCTTTTACAACATTCTGGAAGCCTGCCGCCATTCCTACGACGATGGGGCAAAGGGCGTTGAGCACCTTGTTTACGCATCCTCCTCATCCGTTTACGGCGGCAACAAGAAAGTTCCGTTTTCAACCGATGATATGGTGGATAACCCTGTTTCGCTTTATGCTGCGACGAAAAAGAGCAACGAGCTTTTGGCTCATTCCTACTCAAAGCTATACAATATCCCGTCCACCGGACTCCGTTTCTTCACGGTTTACGGACCTGCCGGACGTCCTGATATGGCATACTTCGGATTTACAAATAAGCTGATCAAGGGCGAGACGATTCAGATTTTCAATTACGGTAACTGCAAGCGTGATTTTACGTTCGTCGACGATATCGTTGAAGGCGTTATGCGCGTTATGCAGGGCGCTCCCGAGCGCAAAAACGGCGAGGATGGCTTGCCTTTGCCTCCGTATGCGGTTTATAATATCGGCAACAGCAATCCCGAGAATCTTCTTGATTTTGTCAGCATTTTGCAGGAAGAACTTGTTCGCGCGGGTGTTTTGCCGGAGGATTATAACTTTGATGAGCATAAAAAACTCGTTCCTATGCAACCCGGCGATGTCCCCGTGACATACGCGGATACTTCTGCATTAGAGCGTGATTTTGGCTTCAAACCGTCAACATCATTGCGTGAAGGCTTGCGCAGGTTTGCTGAGTGGTATAAAGTATTCTACAAAATATAATTAAGAAAGAGGTAAATAGAAATGAAAATTACAGTAGCAGGAGTTGGATATGTAGGTTTGTCATTGGCGGTGCTTTTAGCACAGAACCATGAGGTAACGGCTATCACGACCACAGAGGCAAAGGCTGAGAAGCTTAACAAATTCATCAGCCCTATCCAGGATGATGAGATCGAGCGTTTCTTCAAGGAAGCGAACGACGGTGAAAGAAAGCTCAACTTGACTACCACCACTGATAAAGCGGCAGCTTATGGCTCTGCGGATCTTGTGATAATCGCGACTCCGACTAACTACGATACGAAAAATCATTTCTTCGACACATCTGCGGTCGAGGATGCAATCGAGTGGACGCTGAAGGTCAATCCCGATGTGATGATGGTGATCAAATCCACGATCCCCGTTGGTTACACTGACTCCGTCAAGAAAAAATATGGAGTAAAGAACATCATTTTCAGCCCCGAGTTTCTCAGAGAGTCTAAGGCGCTTTATGATAACCTCCATCCGAGCCGCATTGTAGTCGGCGCAGAGGATGATCAGAAAGAGGCGGCGGAGGAGTTCGCGAATCTTCTTCTTGAGGGCGCGAGAACCGAGGAAAAGAGAGCCGGTCAGCCTGAGCAGGATATTCCGATCCTGATTTCTCATCCCACCGAGGCAGAGGCTATCAAGCTGTTTGCCAATACTTATCTCGCGGTGCGCGTCAGCTACTTCAACGAGCTGGACACCTATGCGCAGACAAAGGGATTAGACACTCAGATGATTATCGACGGTGTATGTATGGATCCCCGTATCGGCGGTCACTATAATAACCCCAGCTTCGGTTACGGCGGCTATTGCCTGCCCAAGGATACAAAGCAGCTGCTTGCGAACTACAAGGATGTTCCGCAGACTATGATCGAGGCTGTTGTTCATTCCAATACTGTTCGTAAGGACTTCATCGCCGATCAAATCATCGCAAGAGATCCCAAAGTCGTCGGCGTTTATCGCTTGACAATGAAGTCAAACTCCGATAACTTCCGCGCGTCTGCTATCCAGGGCGTTATGAAACGCATCAAGGCAAAAGGTATCCCGGTTATTATCTACGAGCCGACCCTTGATGACGGCAGCGAGTTCTATCATTCTCTCGTTGTAAACGACCTTGAGAAGTTCAAAACACAGAGCGACGTGATCGTTGCCAACCGATTCGACGCGGATGTTCTCGGTGACGTTGAGGAGAAGGTTTATACGAGAGATATATTTAAGAGGGACTAATTTGCTTTTAACAATAAGAACCCTTCCAAATTATTTTCCCGGACTATTTGCACAGAGGATAGTATTATCTTTATTATTGCTTATCGTTCTGTGCATTTTGTCGGTCGTGTTGTACCGAAGCGGAAAATATGATAAAATACAGTTGACTGCTGCAATCATTCTATCGGTGTATGTAGTCTTACTGCTTTATTTCACTGTGTTTGGCAGATATTCACATCCGGAATATACGTATCAGATATACTTCTTCAAATCATATAGGTATCTTTTCGAGCAATTTGAATGGCAGAGTATTAGGCAGATTATTATTAACATTGCTATGATGATTCCGTTCGGCTTTTTGATGCCTGTTTTGATGAAAAACAAACATAAATATCTGTTGACACTACTATTTGCGTTGCTTTTGATACTCTTCATCGAGATTATGCAAATGGTAATGCAGTGCGGAACATTTGAAGTGGATGATGTCATAAATAACTTAATTGGAACTTTTATCGGCATACTGTTATTTGCTTTAGCAAATCGAATTTTCAAAAACAATAAAAAACAGGTGGATTGATGAATACAATCAAAACCTTGCTAAAAACATTTCTTGCAGGGCTAATGGCATTAGCTATACTATCTGTGCTGATGCTTGGATATTACTTCAAGCCTTTGCGGGAAAACAATCCACAAAAGAATACTGACTATGTTTGGGCTGAAAATACACCTTGGTTTGATTCAAACGAGGGTGTATCTTTCGGCGTGACCGATGCCAAAGGATTCATTAACCAAAAGGTAATAGATGATCCTGATATTATTCTTCTCGGTTCTTCACATACAGAGTCGATGAATGTAGCACAGAATGAGAATATGTG
>JBGULZ010000294.1:0-2996 GCA_045116595.1 Ruminococcus sp.
CCGCAGTCATAGATAAGGTATTGAGAAATTGATAGTTCAGCTCCGTGTGGTCGTCGGGCTTCACCTTGCTGACATTGGTGATATACAAGGCATGATTATACTTTTTGAAAATGCTTAAATAGTCATTCCAATCCATTCCGTTTTCGGTCAGCCAGCCATAACCCTTAAACATACTCTGTGTGAGTATCATCTCCACCTGATCAACAGGATGGCTAACGCCCCATATATCCGTAATGAATTGACTGCCGGCGCTTTTCAGGAAATCCTTGAAATTTACCTCGTGAACCATACCCTTGACATAGGGCATACGGATTTGGAATGAATGGTGAATGTGTTTGCCGCAATAAATACTGTCAACCGCTTTCGCGAGACCTTTTGAAATCACCCCTTCACCGTCATGGCGAAGAACCGTAAAGTCCTGTAATTCTTCCTTACGGTTGTACTTTTTGACCGCTTCGCTGACAGCGGTTCCATCTACCGAAACAACTTTTGATTGAGCGCGGTAGGTTTCGTTTTTTACAACAATAACGCTGTGCGGACTACTTATGTCGACACCGTCAATGCGAACTCCGCCTGATAGCATCAGCCCGTTATATGCGTAGAGCTTGGACAATTGACATTCGCCGATCGTCATATCCATCATGATCCGCTGACGTACTTCATCGTGAACATCAGCGCGGATAAACGACAGCTTAGCCTGACGGCTCATACTGCCCGAACGCTCAAAGGCAAGGTAACGGTGAGCGCCGTTCCCGAAGTCAAGCGTTACACCCTCAGGGCGAAACATCGCTTCGGCTTTCTTCTGCCGTTCCATCATTTTCGGAGAGTTGCCCCTGTCAAATATGCCGTTGAAGTCAACATAGAGAATCACATCCTGCAAATCAGGAAGCGCTGATTCACTTTGCGGAGGTTCAATATTGTAGCCGTTGAGGACACACATCGTCTGATAAAACAGAGCGTTGTCATCCTGTTCATCAGCCGCTTCACGCATGATACACTTGCGCGTGTCTGTTTTGCTGAGATGAAATGTATATTGATTGTTTTCCTCTCTCGCGTAACTGATAAGTGAACGAGCGGAGAGCATATGGATTTTATATCGCGTATTCAAATTACATCACCTGCCATCAATATTATCATAAATCCTTTTGAAAATCAACCTATTTGCAAAAATGAATACTACTCCCACTTTTAACGAGGTGGGAGTTTTGTATTTGTAAAAATATTTTTGAAAGGAAAAATTACCTATGTGTAATCCAACAGACAACCTTGTACAGTATCCGCTTCCGTACAGGGTGGTGGACGGTTGCCTCTACAGAGAGGTACCCGGCAAAAGCGGAATCACGTCTAAAAAACTCTGTAACTTTCTGCCGTACATTGTCAGCGAGGTCAGTGTTGACGACGGCGCAGAAGTAAAGACGGTGCTTAGGTTAGGCGGTGTTCATTCGAGCGGCAGAGTGTTGCCGGAGATCGATGTGACAGGTGCGGAACTCGGAACCTTCAACTGGCTGATAGTGCGCTGGGGTGCGGACTGCGTTCTCGAACCGGAGAGAAGTGTCAAAGAATACGTCCGTCACGCCATTCAGCAGACAGCAGAGAATACGGAGAAAATTCAAACCTATCATGTTACCGGCTGGAAAATGATAGACAACAAATGGGAGTATCTGCTGCCGAACGACGGCAGACACGATGTCAGCCTAAGAGGAAAACTCAGCCGGTATGAGAAGGCTGATAATTGGAAAATCTCGGATTTGGCAAATGTGTTTTTTATGGTAAACACTATGCCGTTTGCGCCTGCCGAAATCACGCTGCCGTTGTTGGCTTATACTTTTCTGACTCCGCTGAATGAGTTTCTTCATAAGGCAAACTGCGAGCCGAAATTTGTCCTCTGTCTGCTCGGCAGAACAGGAACGCGCAAGAGTACGCTCGCGGCGTTGTTCCTTTCGTTCTTCGGCAGGTTCAACAGTTCGGATTTACCGCTTTCGTTCCGTGACACAGCGAACAGTATTATGTACAATGCTTTTTCATTGAAGGACGTGCTGACCTGCATTGATGATTTTCATCCGAGCAACAAAAAGGAAGCAGACAAGCTGACTAATACCGCTCAGCTTATTATGCGCGGCTATGGCGACCGTATCGGCAGAGGAAGATTGAAATCGGACTCCACTCCGATGGAGTCGCGTCCACCGCAGGGCAACGCCATCATCACAGCAGAGCAGGCTCCCGACATTGGCGAGAGCGGTACGGCAAGATATTTTTGCTTGGAGCTGCGCAATGGAATGATCGATCTGAATAACCTTTCCAAATTTCAGCGCGAAGCGGAGAATGGCACGCTCCGCAGTTGTATGCTGGCGTACACAGAATGGATAAAGGCGCGGTTTCTGAAAGACAAAGATACAGAGCGGTCATTCGTCAATCAGTTGAAGAAAAGCTTTCAGAATTACCGTCAGGAATTTATCAATTCAGAGATACATTGTCACGGCAGAGTGCCTGAGATCTACGCGTGGCTGATGATAGGAATGGAATACTTTTTATCCTTTCTGTTTGAGCATGATGTCATTTCCGAAGAAGAATATCAGGCAACTTTCATTCGGTGCAGAGATTGTCTGTATGAGCTCGCGAAAAAGCAGAGCAGTAGTATTGAGCAGGACAAACCGACGCACAAATTTATCCAGAAACTCTATTCGCTCATCGAAAGCGGACAGGTCGTTTTGCTTGATAGAGGCCATCCGTTTGACTTAAAGCCCGTAAACTATATCGGCTATCGAGATAATGAAAACTATTATCTAAATGCCGACATTGCGCACAAACAGGTGAAGCGGTTATGCAATGAGCAGGATGAAGCGTTTTCGATTTCCAAAAACGGATTGATAAAAGCACTCGCCGAGGAAGGCTTGACGATTTGCGACAAAGGCAAGAACACAAAATCAATTCGAATCGGTGATAAGACACTTCGCCTTATCTGTTTGATAAAAGACAAGGCTGACGCGGTTGCTGCG
>JBGULZ010000295.1:0-6190 GCA_045116595.1 Ruminococcus sp.
GCGTTACAGCCGAGGTTTTTTACGTAATCGAGCTTTTGGATTATCCCCTGCAAATCGCCGATACCGTCGCCGTTTGAGTCGTAAAAGCTCTGCGGATAGATTTCATAAAACACTGCGTCGTTAAGCCACTTAGGCATAAAATCACCCCATTTAGATATTGTAGGGACAAGCGCGCCCCTACAAATAAACTATAACACTATTGACTGGATTTGGCAATATAATTCCCAATAAAAATCACTTGCGAAAAAGTATTTTTCGGCATACTATGGAATTAGCAGTTTATTTTTGGAGGACGACGCTTTGACTGTTAACAAGCTGGGAAAAAACCGTGTGCTTATCGTGCTTTGCGAGCAGGATATCGCCGATAACGCGCTCGGTAAAGAGGGAATAGATTTTAACAACGGCGCGGCGAGGTCGCGAGTGATTTGGCTGACGCGCAGAGCTTGCAAAAGCTCGGGGATAGACACAGGCGGAAAGCGCGTGAATATCGAGGCTTTGCCGCTCGAAAAAAGCTGTTATCTGCTCGTGACCGTGGGTACGGTCAAGCGGTACAGGCTGAAACACTCAGGCGGCGGATGCTGCTTTTGCCTTGGCGGGAGCTCGGAGTTTTTGAACGCTGTCGAACAGCTTTACAGGCGGAATATATGCTGCCGCAACAATTCCGCCTATAAGCTGAACAACGATTATTATTTGGTTTTTGATTACCCGGCGCTCCCCGAAAGCCTGAGCAATATCCTGCTCGAATACGGCAGAAAACTAAGCGGAAAATTCGCCGCCGCGCGGATAAAAGAAACCGCCAAGCCGATCTGCGAGCGCAACGCGATCGAGAATATAGGGAAACACATTGTGTAAAGTTAAAAATTAACTTCCGCAAAGCGGAATCTTCACTCAAATAAACGCCCTCATCTCTTTGATGTGCTCCTCCTCGGTGTCGATCATCTTTTTTGCGAGCAGAGTGACGTTGCGGTCGTTGCGGTCGTAGTTGCGCAGGTGTTGAACCATTTTGTTGACTCCCATAGTATTGCCCTTGATCATCATCTCGGCGGCGTGGGAGGGAGAAGGGTCGCGGTGCAAATCTCTTTGCGCCGCGATTTTTGTCATTGTTTTCGCGACGGGACTGATATGCTGCGCCTCGGCGCCGCGGCTGCGCAGCATTGTGTTTGCCACATGGTAGATTTTTCCGTAGCGCACAAGCTGTTCGCACAGCACGCTGTCAACCGCGGCGCTGTTTTTAACGCCCTTGCGCACGTTTTTGATCCCGTGACAGCCCATCTCGGCGTTTTGAAGGATGTAATTCAGCATTTCTACATCATTGATCATAAAATCACCTCTGGTTTTATGATTGGAGAAATAATTAAAAATATTCAGTTGAAATCAAATGTTTAGATGTGGTATAATTAAATGGCAGCCGCAAGGGCTGCCATTTAATTACCGGTTTTATTGATCAAACGATGATCTCTCCGTCAACAGTGCCTGCAAGTCCTGCGGCGTTGCTTTCGTCGGTGTCAACGTGCATTGCGGGAGCGTACTTGGGAGAAACTCTTACAACTACATCGCCGAAGATAGTTTCTCTGCCTGTGCCGATACCGACCTTGGCTGATACTACCTGCTTGTCCTTAAGTCCGAACTCCTCGGCGGTTTTGGGATCGAGGTGGATGTGTCTTTTAGCGGCGATAACGCCCTGAGCGATCTCAACCTCACCCTTGGGGCCTACGAGCTTGCAGCCGGGTGTGCCCTGAACTGCGCCGGATTCCCTAACGGGAGCGGCGATCCCGAGCTTGCGCGCGTCTGTGAGCGAAACTTCAACCTGATCGTCGGGTCTTTCGGGGCCGAGAATAGACATTGTCATCTCGCCTCTGGGGCCTACAACGGTCACCTTCTCAAAGCAGGCGAACTGACCGGGCTGAGAAAGATCCTTTTTGTTTGTAAGCTGATAGCCCTCGCCATACAGCGCGTCGAGAGTAGCTCTTGTAACGTGAACGTGATGCGCGGAAGTCTCTACCATAATTTTCATAATTAATTACCACCATTCATTTTTATTATCGCTTAGCGATTCATTATATCTATTTTACTACTAATCAGGACAGATTTCAACCTTTTTAAAACATTTAAAGCCTCCACCGTCACTTGTTACGGGGGAGGTGGCACGGCGTTTGCGCCGTGACGGATGGGGCAAACACTGTTTGTTGCGCCGACCTTTCCAAAACAACAAAAAGAAAAGTGAGGAAACAAAATGTACAATACTTGGGAAGAACTAAAGTCAGCCTGCCAAAATTGCAGAAAATGCGAGCTGTGCGAAACCAGGACCAACGTGGTCGTCGGGGTGGGCAACCCCGAAGCCGAGGTTATGTTTATCGGTGAAGGCCCCGGAGAAAACGAGGACCTGCAAGGCGAGCCGTTCGTAGGCAGAGCGGGCAAGCTGCTCGACAAAATGCTCACCGCCGTTGACCTCGACCGAAACAAAAACATCTACATAGCAAATATCGTAAAGTGCCGCCCGCCTAAAAACCGCGACCCCAAGCCCGAGGAGCAGGAGCTGTGTATCGAATGGCTGCGCGATCAGGTGCGCCTTATCAGACCCAAAATAATCGTATGCTTGGGCAGGATAGCCGCCGGAAGGATAATCAAATCCGACATCAAAATCACAAAGGAGCACGGAATGTGGTTTGAGAAAAACGGGATCCTTATGATGGCTATGCTCCATCCCGCCGCCATCCTCCGCGACCCGCGCCGCAAGCCCGACGCGTTTGACGACTTTTTAAAGCTCAGAGAAAAGATCAACGAGGTCTGCGAGAGGACATATTGATAGAGTTGAGAGTTTAGAGTTAAGAGTTTAATTAATGTTTAAAACCGCTGTCATCCTGAGCGTAAGCGAAGGATCTCATACCTTTTTTACCGGCTATAGTATAGACGATATGAGATTCTTCAGCGAGCCTCAGAATGACAGCTTTATTATGGTGTTTTTATTGCAACTTTTCTCTTGTATTCTTACCGCTTTTGTGCTATAATACTTTAGAATGGGTAAAAATATCAATGCACACTAACTTGAAAGGACAGTTTTTGATGATAAAACCAAATGTTTACCGTACCGTAAGCTGCGGTGAGTTAAGAGAAGAAAATATCGGACAGCAGGTCAAGGTAGCCGGCTGGGTAGAGAACATCCGCGATCACGGCGGCGTTATGTTCCTCGATATCCGTGATGAATACGGAGTTTTGCAGGTCGTTGTCCACGATGACGAGCTGCTTAAAAATATCAACAAGGAGTGCACCGTTACCCTCAGCGGCGAGGTCGTTAAGCGTGACGAGGACACAATCAATAAAAAGATCGCAACGGGCTTGGTTGAGGTCCACACCGACGACATCAAGGTGCTCGGCAAGTGCAAAAACGCGCTTCCGTTTGAGGTGGCTACTTCTACAAACACCTCCGAGGACGTAAGGCTCAAGTACCGTTACCTCGATCTCAGAAATCCCAAGGTGCACAACAATATCCTGCTCCGCTCAAAGGTCATCTCCTTCCTGCGTGACAAAATGCAGGAGCTCGGCTTTACCGAGATCAACACACCGATCCTTTCCGCTTCGTCACCCGAGGGCGCGCGCGACTATCTGATCCCCAGCCGCAGGCACAAGGGCAAGTTCTACGCTCTGCCGCAGGCTCCGCAGATCTTCAAGCAGCTCCTTATGGTGTCGGGCTTCGATAAATACTTCCAGATAGCTCCCTGCTTCCGCGACGAGGACGCAAGAGCCGATCGTTCTCCCGGCGAGTTCTATCAGCTCGACTACGAGATGGCGTTTGCCACTCAGGAGGATGTTTTTGATATCGCCGAGCAGGTGCTCTACGAGGTATTCACCAATTTTTCCGACAAAGAGGTTTCCAAGCCTCCGTTCGCGCGTATTCCCTTTGAGGAGGCGATGGTCAAGTACGGCACAGACAAGCCCGACCTCAGAAATCCGCTTATCATCAAAGAGATCAGCGATATGTTCGTCGAGACCAACTTTGCTCCCTTCCGCAAAAAGTGCGTCCGTTCGATCAACGTACCCGGCGCAGCGGCTCAGAGCAAAAAGTGGTTCAAGCGTATGGAGGAGTTCGCTCTCTCGATCGGTATGAAGGGCTTGGGCTACGTTAAGGTCAACGAGGACTTGACCTTTGACGGCCCGATCGACAAGTTCTTAAAGCCCGGTGACCGCGAGGAACTCATCGAGCGCAACGGCTCAAAGGCGGGCGATGTTATCTACTTCATCGCCGACACCGCGCAGGAAGCTCCCAAACTCGCGGGTCAGATCAGATCAGAGGTCGCTAACCGCCTTGATTTGATCGATACAAGCAAGTTTGAGCTCTGCTTCATCGTCGACTTCCCGATGTACGAGCGCGACGACGACGGCAAGGTTATCTTTACGCACAATCCCTTCTCAATGCCCCAGGGCGGCTTGGACGCTCTGCTCAACAAAGATCCCGAGGAAGTCTTGGCGTACCAGTACGACATCGTCTGCAACGGCGTAGAGCTTTCTTCGGGTGCTGTCAGAAACCACGATATTGAGATAATGAAAAAGGCGTTTGAGATCGCGGGTTATTCCGAGGACGACCTCAAGGCTAAGTTCACGGCGCTCTACAACGCGTTCCAGTACGGTGCTCCGCCGCACGCGGGTATGGCTCCCGGCGTTGACCGTATGATAATGCTCCTCACCGACGAGGAAAATATCCGCGAGGTAATCGCATTCCCGATGAACTCTAACGCTCAGGACGTGCTCCTCGGCGCGCCGAACGAGGTGACCGAGCAGCAGCTGAGAGAGGTTCATGTAAAGTTAAGGTGATTTAGGATTTAAAAATGTAGGGGCGTGCAGTGCACGCCCGAGGGTAACAGCAAGCGTTGTGTAAATCCTGCGGGCGAGCAATGCTCGCCCCTACAATTAATCTATAAAAAGGATTGATACTATGGTAACAAGAGAAGATGTAGAAAACATCGCCCTGCTTTCAAAGCTTTTTGTTCCCGAAGAGGAGCTTGACGGGCTTACAAAGTCAATGCAGGAGATTGTCGATTTTGCGGACACTATCAACAACGCTCCCGCAAGCGACGAGGGCTTTGACAATATCAACAACCTCTCAAATGTATTCCGCGAGGACGAGGTAGTTGAGTCATATCCGAGCACGGAGATACTCAAAAACGCTCCCGAGCAGGCAGAGGATCACTTCCTCGTGCGCAACAGAGAATAAGGCGGTGTAAGTATGGGTTCTATTGCTAAAATTCACGATATGCTCGTCAACAAGCAGGTCTCCTGCGCGGAGCTCACAAAGAGATATCTTGACGAGATCGAAAAATCAAACGGAGAGCTTAACGCTTACGTTAACGTCACTCCCGACGAGGCGCTAAAAACCGCCGAAGCGGTCGATAAAAAGCTTGCCGCTGGAGAGGAGATCGGTATGCTCGAGGGCGTTCCGATGACGCTCAAGGATAATATTTCAACAAAGGGTATCGAGACCACCTGCTGCTCAAAGATACTCACAGGCTACAAGCCGATCTATAACGCCACGGTCTGGGAGCTTTTGCAGGCGCAGAACGCGGTTATGCTCGGCAAAACCAATATGGACGAATTCGCGATGGGTTCATCCTGCGAGACCTCGTACTTTGGCGGAGCGGCTAACCCCTTTGATACAAACCACGTAGCGGGCGGCAGCTCGGGCGGCGTGTCGAGCGCTGTCGGCGGCAATATCGCGGCTTACGGCTTGGGTTCGGACACAGGCGGATCTATTCGCCAGCCTGCGTCATTCTGCGGAGTTGTCGGCTTAAAGCCCACCTACGGCGCTGTGTCGCGTTACGGACTTATCGCCTACGCGAGCTCGCTCGACCAGATCGGTCCCATCACCAAAAGCGTGGAGGACGCGTCAATCGTCTTTGACGCTATCAATAAGCAGGACAAGCGCGACTCGACCTCAAAGGGCGGCAGCGCGACCTTTAATACGCTTGACAACGACATCAAGGGTATGAAGATCGGCATTGCGCGCGAATACCTCGACGGCGTTCGCGACGATGTAAAAGAGGCTGTGCTTGGCGCGGCAAAGGTCTATGAGTCGCTCGGAGCCGAGATCGTCTACTTTGATCTGCCTATCCTTAAATTCGCCCTTCCCGTATACTACATCATCGCCTGCGCAGAAGCATCATCTAACCTCGGCCGATATGACGGTATCCGCTACGGC
>JBGULZ010000296.1:0-3038 GCA_045116595.1 Ruminococcus sp.
CGGGCGAACCGTACATAAGGCTTTGCGGCTCGGTTTATCACAGCTATAATGTGACCCTGCCGCCCGAGATCGAAAAACTCAGACCGCCGGAGCTGAGCGCGGAATACTTCGGCTCGGCGGTTTATTCGCTGTACGGGCAATACAGGCTCGGCTCGCTTGTGCCGAACCTTTGCGCAGGCAAAAACGGCAGCCTGACTGTCAGGGGATTTGCAAAGATGTTTTGAGCGGTTTTCCTTGACATTAAGATAAAAAAAGCCTATAATGTTTTAGTATGTAAATAAACCCAAGAAGTCAATTTTAGGAGGAATATAAAATGGCACAGAAACCCACAATGCTTACTCTTGAAAGCCACAAAAAGCTCGAGGAGGAGCTCTCGGAGCTTATTAACGTAAAACGTAAGGAAATCGCCGAGAAAATCAAGGTCGCGCGTTCGTTCGGCGATCTCAGCGAGAACAGCGAATATGACGACGCCAAAAACGAACAGGCTATCCTTGAGGCGAGGATCACAACCATCGAAGCTATCCTCAAGACCGCCGTTATCATCGACGAAAGCGATACCTCGAACGAGAACGTTCACCTCACCTCAAAGGTTAAGATCGAGGTGCTCGAGTCAGGCACTCAGGCGGAGTACACGATCGTCGGCTCAGGCTCAAACGAGGCTGACCCCGCTCAGGGCAAGATCTCGGACGAGTCCCCCATCGGCGCTGCCGTTATGGGCAAAAGCGTCGGCGACGTTGCCGAGGTAGAGACCCCCGGCGGTATGATCACTGTTAAGATTTTGGAGATAAGCAAATAATTTTTTAGCATAATTGTAGGGGCAGCCACCGGTTGCCTGCGGGCGTGCAATGCACGCCCCTACAACTTTTGAAAGGATGTTTATTATGGGTAACAAGCCTAATCAGGCTAATTCAAGCGACGTTATTCAGGCGAGATACGACAAGCTTGAGGCTCTTAAGGAAGCCGGCAGAGACCCGTTTGTTATCACTACAAGCGACCGCGACTGCCTGACAGAGACTATCAAGAATAACTTTGAGGAATACGAGAACAAGGACGTCTGCGTTGCCGGCAGAATTATGTCTAAGCGCGGCAAGGGCAAGGTCTCCTTCCTCGATCTTCACGATAAATCGGGCAAGATCCAGATCTTTGCCAAGTTCGACGACCTCGGCGAGGAGGAATACGGCTTCCTCAAAAAGTGGGATATCGGCGATATCGTTGAGGTAAAGGGCTTTGTTTTCAAGACAAAAATGGGCGAGATCTCGGTTCACGCTACCGCGGTCAGACTGCTTTCAAAGAGCCTGAAGCCCCTGCCCGAAAAATACCACGGACTTACAAACACCGACCTCAGATACCGTCAGCGCTACGTTGACCTTATTATGAACCCCGAGGTCAAGGATACATTCATCAAGCGTTCGCAGATCATCAGCTCTATCCGCCGTTATCTTGACTGTCAGGGCTTTATGGAGGTCGAGACCCCAATGCTCGTCGCAAACGCCGGAGGCGCCGCCGCAAGGCCGTTTATGACGCACTTCAACGCGCTTGACGAGGACTTGAAGCTCAGGATCTCCCTCGAGCTTTACCTCAAAAGGCTTATCGTCGGCGGACTTGAGAAGGTCTACGAGATCGGCAGAGTTTTCCGCAACGAGGGCGTTGACACCCGCCACAATCCCGAGTTCACGCTTATGGAGCTCTATCAGGCGTACACCGACTACAACGGTATGATGGATCTGACCGAAAACCTTTTCCGCCACGTTGCGCAGGAGGTGCTCGGCACAACGCTTATCAGCTACAACGGAACCGAGATCGACCTCGGCAAGCCGTTTGAGAGGATCACGATGCTCGACGCCGTTAAAAAGTACGCGGGCGTTGACTTTAACGAGATAAACTCCGACGACGAGGCAAAGGCGATCGCCAAGGAAAAGGGCGTTGAGTTTGAAGCCAGACACAAGAAGGGCGATATCCTCAGCCTGTTCTTTGAGCAGTTCGCCGAGGAGCATATGATCCAGCCGACCTTCGTTATGGATCACCCGATCGAGATCTCCCCCCTGACAAAGAAAAAGCCCGGCAATCCGGACTATGTTGAGCGCTTTGAGATGTTCATCAACGGCTGGGAGATGTGCAACGCGTACTCCGAGCTCAACGATCCCATCGACCAGCGCGAGCGCTTTAAGGCTCAGGAGGAGGCTCTCGCCCAAGGGGACGAGGAAGCCAACACCACCGACGAGGATTTCCTTAACGCACTCGAGATAGGTATGCCCCCCACCGGCGGCATCGGCTACGGAATCGACAGGCTCACAATGCTGCTCACAGACTCCGCCGCGATCAGGGATGTTTTGCTCTTCCCGACGATGAAAAGTTTGGATAAATAATAAAAAAAGGAAGATTCAACTATGGGTGCAGGAATAATTAAAGCAGCTATCGAAATGGTAAAAAGCCTCTCTGAACTTTCTACAAAAGTTATCGAGGCTGGCGATCCCGAAAAATATGTTGAGAGTGTAGAGAAGTTGCATAACGGAGTCGATGAAAGCTATGCTATGATGAGAAACATCGTAGAGAATGACACGAAGTTATCGACTGAAGAAAAACTCGAAAAGCTTAAAGAAATAGCTGAAGGTGAACAAAAAGCCAAAGAAAAATGCGGTGAAGCTCTTGACGGACATCGTGAAAAAACAGCAAAAATCGCACTTGATGTCCTCAAAGGCTTTTTGACCTGCGGACTATCCTTTACTCCTGCATTGATCAAAAATATCAAAAATGCGTTGGAAGGCAAGAACGACCCTGAATTAATAGATGTTGATACGTCCGAATCAACAAATCTTATTGACGAACAAACTGCAGAATAAACCAATCGCATATTTATAGAATTTGACCTTGATGGATTTGTTTTCATCAAGGTCTTATTTTATTTGACGTATAGACAAAATCAGGCTGAAATGATATAATTATAGCAAGATAAATCGGGATTTGTAGGAATATTCATTTCTCTTATAAACAGGCACCGAGGTGCGAGGAGGTAAATAACATGGATATGAAGCAGGCAA
>JBGULZ010000297.1:0-2590 GCA_045116595.1 Ruminococcus sp.
CTTTGGCGCGCCGGAAGAGACTCGAACTCCCGACCTTCTGATTCGTAGTCAGACACTCTATCCAGCTGAGCTACCGGCGCATAGCGGTTTTTACCGCAAGTAGTATCTTAACACATATTTATTCAAAATGCAAGTGTTTTTTTGATTTTGCCTGTTTTAGTGCTCGTTTTTTGTATGTTGTTCCAGGTTTGTATGTATTGAAGGGCGGTGTCGTCGCCCTTGGGATACTCTGCCGCAAGGTAGTTTGTGCCCTCGAGCGACGGCACAAGATATATCGTGACGCTCTTTTTCTCGGCGGGGTAGTAGCAGTCAAGCCGCATCGCGGACATATTGTTCACTTGCGACTCTAATTCTGTCTTTACGTCGGTCGCGCCGTTTTGCTTGACCATATTCTCAATACTCTGCATAGCGTTTAGCGAAGAAATATCCGCGGAGAGCTTGTTCATCGTAAGCACTACCGCTCCGGTCGGGTCGGCGTACTGCAAATCAGCCTTGCCTTCGACCTGAGGCAGCAATTTAAAATTTTCCGGGATGTCCATATATCCGAACTCGTCGCTTCCGACCGCCTGAGTTTTTTCGCTGTACGGTATCTGAGTAACCGCTTGGGTCGCGCTGTCCGCAGTCGCGCTGTTTTTGGACAGATCACCGTTTTCGCCGCCGTTACAGCCGAACAAACACAGTGCAAAAGCTGCGGTCAACAGGATAGCAAAAGCCTTTTTCATTATAAAATCCCCCCGGAAATATCTCTGTAAAAACAATAATAACACGTTCAAAAAATTAATTATTCCAATTTAGAAATAAATCTTTATTTTATAAAAGAATTATGTTATAATATGTATAAACAAAGGGCATTATACTGCAATTTGTGTCTCATTTCCGAAATAACAGTATATATTGTGAATGTTGTAGCAAATAAATCTTTGAATATTGGCAATAATCGGTGTAATTACGGTTTGATTTTTTGCAAATTATGTGTTACAATGTTCATGGTAACAAAAAAGTTACAGCTACAAGGAACGATTCTCTTTATTAGGAGGTAGATAACTTGATACGTATTGCAACTAAGAGATTCGGCGCATTATTAATAGTAATGGCGCTTATTGTTACATCAGCATTCTCAATGGGTATTTCAGCCGGAGCGGCAACGACCTATAAACCGAGGCTTACTGCTCCCGAGTCAAATAACGTTTTTTATTACAGCAGCAACTACAACGTTTTCCAGAAGTACGGCTACGGCTTGCCTAACTGCACAGCCTACGCTTACGGCAGAGCTTACGAGATTTTAGGAAAAGAACCTAAGCTCAGCTGGAACGGTGCCGGCCAGTGGTACGGTTACAACCAGACCAACAAGTACTACAGCTACGGCAGCACCCCCAAGCTCGGCGCTATCGCGTGCTGGTGCTACAACGGCGGCGGACACGTTGCGGTAGTTGAGAAGATCGAAAACGGCAAGATCACTCTTTCAAACTCAGAGTGGGGCGGAAGGACCTTCTACCTTACAACTTGCTCAACAAGTGACAAAACCTACGGCGGCAACAGCTGGTGGACATTCCAGGGCTTCATTTATCTGCTCAACGATGCCACACCCATTCCCCCGGCTTCATACAAGACCGGTATCTACAAGACTACCGACTATGTTAACCTCAGATATCACGCGGGTACAAGCAACACAATTCTTACAACTATCCCCAGCAACACACAGGTTACTGTAACTCACCTCTACAATGAGACGAGCACAGGCTGGACATGGGGTTACACAACATACGCAGGCAAGTCAGGCTGGTTCGTACTTGATTACGCGACTTATATTTCGGCGCTTCCGACAACACCCGCAACAACGGTAGCTCCCACAACGACTAAGCCCACGGTACCTCCTACAACGGTACCGCCCACAACAGTGGCTCCCACAACAACGGTTCCCGCTACAACAGGTCCGGTCTACGAGGATCCCGTTGTTCAGACAGAGCCCGTGACCGAGCCGGATGAAGATCAGTCAAAGATCGACTATTCAAAGGGTATCGGAATGGGAGATATCAATGCCGACGGCGTCATCAATATCAAGGACGCTACAATGGTCCAAAGATATGTCGCTTACGTCGAAGAGCTCACAATTGAGCAGATGGAATGGGCAGACTTTGACTTCGACGGCTTTGTTACTATCTCTGATGTAACTGAAATCCAGACGTTCTTACTGTCAAACAGCTAAAACAAAACGGCGGTGATTTTTCACCGCCGTATCTTTTTATATAAGTTAAGAGTTATGAGTTTTTGGTCGCTTCGCTCCGATTTAAACAGCTGTCATTCTGAGCTCCGCCGAAGAATCTCATATCTTTTCAACTTACGCCGGAGGGAGAACCGTAATATCATAAATGCCGCTAAGCTCACCTTAAAAGAGCTTAGCGGCATTTTTTATGGTATTAAATTTTGATCAACTCTCGTATCCTGCCGCGATCCTCTGGATCATCGTGACGTCCGAGATAGTGATATATCCGTCGTTGTTCATATCCGCTGCCGCGAGCGCGTCGCTGTCAAGCTCGATCAGCAGCGCGATGTGCTTTTGAAGCAGAGTTGCGTCTGTAATATCGATCTT
>JBGULZ010000298.1:0-4346 GCA_045116595.1 Ruminococcus sp.
CGTCAGGCACATCAAAACCATAACGCAGACAAACGAAATCAGCGCTGTCAAAACAAACTTTCTTCTCAGCTTTTTTATTGCTCTCTCATTCATCGGTATTCTCCCTATTTGAGCATAAATCCTGTTTGAGTGTCGCCCGCGATCTCGGTTTCGGAAGCTACGGCTCTGAGCTTGCGCTTAAGGTAAGAGATGTAAAGCCACACGGTGTCAGGCTGAGCGTCGGGCTCGCCGCTCCATACGTTTTCCATAATATATCCGGTAGTCACGACCTGACCCTCGCTCTTGATCAAAAGGCGCATAAGCTCGTATTCCTTGACCGACAGTCTCACGCTGTTTTCCGAGGTCAGCTCATAGGTCTGCGCCTTGAGCGACACGTCCTTGAAGCTCAGGTCGTTTTTTTCGTACTCGTTTTTTCTGCGGGTGAGCGCCCTGACTCTGGCGAGCAGCTCCTTCATAGCGAACGGCTTTGTAAGGTAATCGTCCGCGCCCGCGTCAAGCCCGGCTACTCTGTCGTCGACCTCAGCCTTGGCGGTAAGCATAAGCACCGGGGTGAGTATCTTTTTCTCTCTGACCTCTTTGAGCGCCTCGATACCGTCCTTTCTGGGCATCATAATATCGAATATCAGGCAGTCGTAGCTATCGCGCGAAATATATTCAAGGGCTTCCACGCCGTCAAAGGCGGAATCGACAGAATAACCCTCGTGCTCCAAAACCGTGCTCAAAACTCTGTTTAGATCCTTTGTGTCCTCCGCAAGAAGTATCTTCATCAGTTATCACCCTCCAAAATCATATCGCGGATGGTCTGCATCGACAGATCGGTAGACGCAAGCTCGTCCGCGCAGCGTTTAAGCTCGCCGACGATCAGCTCCTGCCTGCCGCCGACCTTCTTTTTGTATTTAAGGTGGTGCTCAAGCGCCGCCCAAGTGTCCATAGAGATCGTGCGCAGCTGTATCTCCGCGTGATATTTCCCGTCGACGCGCAAAATCATATGATAGCTGCGGTAGCCGTTCGGCTTCGCGCGTCTTATGTAGTCCTTCTCTTTAACGATCTCGTACCTGCCCGAACCGGCAATGTAGTCGCGGATAGTATAAACATCATCAACAAAAGCGCAGACGATGCGCACGCCCACCGCGTCGAAAATTTTATTAAGCGCCGAATCGGTCGTTTCGGGCAAATTCTGCCGTCTGCACTTTTCGCGCATACTATCCTCTTTTTTTATCCTGCCGAGGCAGTGCTCAACGGGATCCATACCGAGCGTTTGCTCCATTTTTTCGCGGATCTCGACGACGTGAAGCATAATTTGTTCCAATACGCGTTCAAGCTCGGGCTTATGCTCCCCGTAAATACTCGTTGTGTTTTCCATATGAACACCTTAATTTAATAAACTCCTGCTTTATCTTACCAAAAAACGAACGTATGCACAAGTATAATCACATTTTTTTCATTATAATTTCAAATATTATTTGAATTCGCTCCGGTTGTGTTGTAGAATAAAAGAAAAAGGAGCTAAAACTATGATAGACGAAAAGATTTTTGAACTGAAATTGCCCTACCCCGAAAAGGGCGACAGGCTTGTGCGCGTTTTTGTTCCCGCGCATGAAGAAGGCGAAAAGCTGCCCGTTATCTATATGACCGACGGACAAAATCTTTTTGATGAGGAGCACTCGTCGTGGGGCTGCTGGCACACGCGCGAATCGGTTCGCGCCGAGCGCGAGGCAAGCGGCAAGGCGGCAATCATCGTAGGCATACACAATGACAACGTCTGGCGCGACAACGAGCTCACGCCGAAGTCGATCGGCGAGATCGTCTACAAAGGCGATATGGATAACTTCACCGCGCCCGAGGGCGAGATATTTGACGACTTTGTTATGAACACGGTCAAGCCCGCGGTCGAAGCGCAATTCCCCGTAAAAACAGGCAGAAAAAACACCGCGTTTTGCGGCAGCTCATCGGGAGGCTTGCAGTCGTTTTTCACCGCGCTTTGCCATCCGGAAGCATTTTGTCTCGCGGGGGTATTCTCACCCGCCTTCCTGCTTTATTCCGCGGACGATCTGCGCCGCTGGATATGCGAAAAGCTAACCCCCGAGCTCCCGTACCTTTACATCTACACGGGCGACGGCGATGAGCTCGAGCACAAGATTTTCGTCAGCGTTGAATCGACATACGATATCCTCACGGTGGTATATCCGCCCGAGCTGATGACCGAGATCATCCTGCCCGAGCAAAAGCACCACGAATCGGCGTGGGAGCCGGTTTTCAGGGATTTTTTGCACACATTTTTGCAACGTGACGTTGCATCCAATCCGCCTTTTTAAATGTTTTCCCTATCGATAACGTTTCTGCAACGGCGGGTCAAAAGTTGCTTTTAAAAATACAGCTGTCATTCTGAGGCTTGCCGAAGAATCTCATTGTTTTTACTCTGACGTCAGTTAAAGAGGTATGAGATCCTTCGCTAAAGCTCAGGATGACAGCTTGTTTTTGTTTAAATACTTGGCTTGAACGCGGGCATAAGCTCGAGCTTGAATTTATTGATCTCGTGCTTACGGTCGATCAGCGCCTTATGCTCCTGATTTTCGATAACTCCCTCGCGGATATAGCGGTCGAGCTCGGCGTAGGTAAAGCCGAGGTTATCCTCGTCGGTCTTTCCGCAAAGTCCGTCCGACGGCGCTTTGTCGATAAGCACATCGGGCAGTCCGAGCAGTCTGCCGATCTGCTTCATCTCGGCGACCGTAATAAACGAGCACGGGCTGAAATCTCCGGCAGAATCGCCGTAGCGTGTGGAGTAGCCTACCCAGTCCTCGGAAAGATTGCAGGTGTTAGCGACCCTGCCGTTATGGCTCTGCGAAACGGCGTAGAGCGTAGACATCCTTATCCTCGGCGGAAGATTCACGCGGCTTTGGTCTGACATTTCAAACGGCAGCGCGTTAGTCAAGCCCTCTACCGCGTCCTTTATATTGATGATGTAGTGCTTTATCCCGAGGGTATCGACAAGCAGCTTTGCCATATCGATATCGCTCTGCTCGCCGCAGGGCATAAGCACACCGATAACCCTGTCCTTTCCGAGCGCCTCAACACAGAGCGCGGCAACTATTGAGCTGTCCTTTCCGCCCGAGATACCCACAACGGCGTTGCAGCCCTTTCCGTTGTTTTCAAAAAAATCGCGTATCCACTGTACGCATTCGTCTTTTACCTTTTGCGCGTTAAAACTATACATAATATCCTCCTGTCGGTTTTCTTTGAATTTAATAATACCACAAATTAATAAATAAGTCGAGAGATAAAGATATATTTTCTCAACTATGGAAAAGAAACACAGTTTATGCTACAATAAGATCAAATAAAAAACGGAGGTCATAATTATGTTAGAAGTCGGCACAAAAGCGCCCGGGTTTACCCTGCCCGATCAAAACGGCGAGCAAAAATCGCTTTCGGACTACAAGGGGCAAAAGGTCATTTTGTATTTTTACCCCAAGGACAACACCTCGGGCTGCACAAAGCAAGCCTGCGCGTTTGGCGATCTGTACCCGCAATTCAGAGAAAAAGGAGCGGTAGTGCTCGGAGTAAGCAAGGACTCGGTCGCATCCCACAAGCGATTCGAGGAAAAATACGGTCTGCCGTTCACCCTGCTCTCGGACGTTGACAAGACCGTTATTCAGGCGTACGACGTATGGAAGGAAAAGAAGCTCTACGGCAAAGTAAGCTTCGGCGTAGTCCGCACGACATACCTGATCGACGAGGACGGGATCATCGTCAAGGCGTTCGGCAAGGTAAAGGCAGCGGATAACCCCGCACAAATGCTCGGGGAGTTGGAGTAAAGTTAAAGCGTTGTGAGAAAAAATCACAACGCTTTTGGTTTGTTTGTATTAATCTTTTTCAAAGCTCACGAGGATTCGCGATTTGAGCAGGACGACGGCTTATAAGTATATTGGGCTGTTGGAGGGGAAATGAAAAGGAGCAGACCGAAATCTGCTCCTAAATTCCTAATCAAAGCCCTAAAAGCTGTTTTTTCTTCGCGTCAAATTCTTCCTGTGTTATAGTTCCGTTGTCCAGAAGATTCTTATACTTCTGCAATTCGTCGGCGTTGCTCTGAGGAATTTCTTGATTTATGGTAGTTACTGCCGCAGGCTTTTCTTTACCTTGACGATCCATCAAAAGTTTGTTGATTTCTTCGTGAATCTCTTTGTTGTTTTTTATACCCATAAATCGAATAGCGCCTGATGATGTTGAAACTGAAATACTTCCTAAAATCCCTGTTGATACAGCGGCAATCTTATCCATAGGAAGATCGACACGTTTTCCCCATGCGGCAGTACCATAAACGCGTCTATCGGTTACCGTAATCGAAG
>JBGULZ010000299.1:0-2599 GCA_045116595.1 Ruminococcus sp.
TCTTTACCCAAAGAGCTAATTATTCTTTAAAACCCTTGCATTTTGAGTCAAAATTTAGTATAATAAGATGAAGTAATTTTACGGTATATTTATATTTCCGTATTAGAATTATAGGAGGTAATTACAATGATTTCAGCAGGTGATTTCAGAAACGGCGTAACATTTGAGATGGATGGACAGGTTGTTTCCATCATCGAGTTCCAGCACGTTAAACCGGGTAAGGGAGCTGCGTTCGTAAGAACAAAAATCAGAAACGTTATTACAGGAGCAGTTGTAGAAAAGACCTTTAACCCCAACGATAAATATCCCACAGCCTTTATCGAGAGAAAGGATATGGAGTACAGCTACAACGACGGTGACCTTTATTACTTTATGGACACCGAGACTTGGGAGCAGATCCCCATCAACAAGAGCGTTCTCAGCGACAACTTCAAGTTTGTTAAAGAGAATATGGTTTGTAAGATCCTCTCTTACAAGGGCAATGTTTTCGGCGTAGAGCCGCCTAACTTTGTTGAGCTCCAGATCACAAAGACCGATCCCGGCTTTAAGGGCGATACTGCTACAAACGCTACAAAGCCCGCTACTCTGGAGACAGGCGCGGAGATCAAGGTACCTCTGTTCATTGACGAGGGCGAGATCATCCAGATCGATACCAGAACCGGCGAGTATATGGGAAGAGCGTAAGGAGTAATTTATGACTATTACTGAAAAAATCGCTTATATCAAAGGTCTTGCGGAAGGTCTTGCGCTTGATGAAAGCAAGCCCGAGGTCAAGGTTATCAACGCAATCGTTGATTTACTCGACGATATCGCTTATGACCTTACAGACGTTGAGGAGCTTTATGACGAGCTCAGCGAGCAGGTTGACGAGATCGACGAGGATCTCGCGGAAGTTGAATCCGACCTCTATGATGATGAGGACGATGACTATGATGACCGCGATGATTTTGATGATGAAAATCCCTTTTATGAGGTAACCTGCGGTTCTTGCGGACAGAAGATCAATGTTTCCGAGGATGTTCTCCTTGAGGGCGAGATCGAATGTCCTAACTGCAAAGAGTTGCTCGAGTTTGATTTTTCAGGCATTTTTGCCGATGAGGATCCCGAGCGCGACGCCGCTGACTGCGAGGGTTGCTCAGGCTGCGATCCTGTCGATAAAGACGTTAAGGACGATAAGGACGAAAAGTAAGTCCGTTATTCTAAAAAACACATATTTTCACCTCTCGTATATTATGTACGAGGGGTGTTTTTTTGCTTTACAGGCGGCATAAAAGAGGAATTAACAGGTGTTTTATAAGAGCTTTTTGTTTGATTATTTCTATTTTAGTGCTTATAGTTTGCGCTGTCAGGGCGTTTGAAGCTAAAGCGTCACAATTTTCTCGTGACTACATAGTAAATTTTGCCGGTCAGATCACGACCGACGCGTTATCCGACGCGGTAGAAAACACCTTGAATGATCTGGATTTTGATTATAATGACTTTGCTAAAGTTCGGTACGGCAGTGACGGAAAGGTAAAGTCTGTTGAGACAAATTCAAAAAATATCAACATTTTCAAGGCGGCTGTTACTAAATCGGCTCAGGATGAAGTGGCAAAAATAAAACGTTCCGAGATGAAAATACCCCTCGGAGCGTTTACGGGGTTGACCTTGCTTTCCAACGCAGGGCCCGATATTCCGCTGACATTTTGCTTGACGGGTAATTTTAATTCAAAAACTGAGAGCAGCTTTGAAAGCGCCGGAATAAACCAGACTATACACCACATCAAGCTGATTATTACTTCACACATCGTGACCGGCTCGGTGGATCATCAGGGCGAGATGACTTTTGATACGGATTTTGAGCTTGCTCAGTCGGTTATCGTGGGGGAGATCCCCACAACATATGGTGGTAATCATTTACTCTATTAGAAAATTTTTCAAAATATTGTGATAAAACGGTGAATTGTTATTGAAATGACAAATAACTTGTGATATAATATTAGGGTTAATAAGTAAAATGGGTTAGGAGGCGTTTATTTGGCCGGAAATATAATTAAGTCCGATAAACTGTCCGAAAAACAAATAGAGTATATGAACTTGATTTCCGAGATCATGGAGATCCGCAAGCGCGGAGAAAAACCGCTCGCGTTTGTCCGCACCTACGGCTGCCAGCAAAATGTAGCCGACAGTGAGAAGATCAAGGGAATGTTACAGAGCTCGGGCTTTGATTTTACCGATGAGCCTGAAAACGCCGATTTTATTTTATTTAACACCTGCGCAGTCAGAGAACACGCCGAGGACAGAGTGTTCGGCAATGTCGGAGCGCTGAAAAATATCAAGCGCAGACATCCGCAAATACTAATCGCTCTTTGCGGCTGTATGATGGAGCAGGAGCACGTCGCTAACCGAATTTACAAAAGCTTTCCGTTTGTTGGATTAGTGTTCGGAACTCATTCGCTTCATCATTTTCCCGAGCTTATGTACAGCTCGCTCGTAAACGGCAAGCGTGTTTTTGAGCGCGGCAACGATGATAAAAAGATTTACGAGGGAATTCCGACCCACCGTGACGGTAACTTCAAGGGCTGGCTCCCGATTATGTACGGCTGTAACAACTTCTGTA
>JBGULZ010000300.1:0-2149 GCA_045116595.1 Ruminococcus sp.
ATTCCGTGCTCATCGCGCGCAGCGATATGGCGTCGATCGTGGACTCTCTCGTAGCGCCCCTGAGCCTTATCAACGCGCTTATCGTAGCTACGGTCTTGAAGAAAAAGGACGAGGTCAGCGAGACCTTCAGCGAGCTTGAACAGGTCTGGAACCGCGAGGGCGTGTACGCGAGCCACGACGAGAAAGAGAAAGGGACCGATGCAAAGTAAAAAGGTAATAGTAATAGGAGCCGGAGCCGCGGGGCTTATGGCGGCGGGAACCGCTGCAGAGCTCGGCGCAAATGTGACGCTCATTGAAAAAAACGCCAAGGTCGGCAGAAAGATCATGATAACGGGCAAGGGCAGGTGCAACCTGACAAATAACTGCGACGTCCAGACCTTTATCAACAACGTGCCCGTTAACGGCAGGTTCCTTTATTCGGCTATCAACAATTTCACCACCGCGGATGTGATGGACTTTTTTGAAGGCTTGGGGCTAAGGCTCAAAACCGAGCGAGGCAACCGCGTCTTTCCCGTGTCCGACAAGGCGGTCGATGTTGTCGACACGCTCTACGGCTTTATAAAGAGCAGGGGAGTACACCTTGTGAACGACTCCGCCAAAGAGCTGATTTTGGAGGACGAATACGCAGCGGGCGTGAAGTGTGAGAACAACACATATTACGCCGACAGCGTGATCGTCTGCTGCGGCGGAAAAAGCTATCCGCTCACGGGCTCTACCGGCGACGGATATACGCTCGCCAAGCAAGCGGGTCACACAGTTACGGATCTGAAACCCTCGCTTGTACCGCTTGAAAGCCCGGACGGAGAATGCAAGTCAATGCAGGGCTTGGCGCTGAAAAACGTCGGCTTGAAAATAGTGAAGAATAATTCTAAAAAAGAAGTATACACCGATTTCGGCGAGATGCTTTTCACCCATTTCGGAGTCAGCGGCCCGATGATACTCTCCGCGAGCTCCCACATCAGAGATATAAATGACGGCGAGTACACCGCTGTGATCGATCTGAAACCCGCGCTCGATCAGCAGCAGCTCGATAAACGGCTTCAAAACGAGTTCAGACAAAACGCCAACAAGGACGTCTCAAACTCATTCTCAAAGCTCTTGCCGAGGAAGATAATAATTCCTGTCCTAAAGCGCTGGGGCGTGCCGTTCGACAAAAAATGCAACGTCATAACAAAGGAAGAACGGCGCAGACTCTGTGATATCCTAAAGGGCTTTACGATAGAGCTCAGCGGATTCAGACCTATCGAGGAGGCGATAATCACCTCCGGCGGCATAAAAACCAACGAGATAAACCCCAAGACAATGGAAAGCAAGCTCGTCAGCGGACTTTATTTTGCGGGCGAGGTGATCGACTGCGACGCGTACACCGGCGGCTTCAACCTTCAAATCGCGTGGTGTACGGGAAGATTGGCAGGACAGAATTCGGCTTACATATAGCGTAGGGGCGAGCATTGCTCGCCCGTGGGTAACCGCGAACATTTTGTTGATCTTGCGGGCGAGCAATGTGATTCCCCTATTAGGGGAATTTCACGCGGGTGCTCCCCTACAATATCAAGGAAAAGTATTCAACAATTTCTTAAGTTGACGACATTGCCCTGATAGGGGAATATCCCCGCCACTACAAAATCAATAAATAACATAGAATGACAATAAATTCGGAAAGGAACATCATATATGTATACAGCAGTAGCACTTGACGGACCCGCGGGCGCGGGCAAATCCACTATCGCAAAACGCGCGGCAAAGGCGCTCGATTTTATTTATGTAGACACCGGCGCGCTCTACCGCACCATCGGCTACGCCGCCACGCTAAAGGGCGTTGAGCCCGTGGACTCTCGTGAAGTGGACGAGCTTTTGAAATGCACCAAGGTAGACCTCACCTTTAACGATAAGGGCGAGCAGATCGTTCTGCTCAACGGCGAGGATGTGTCCGGCTTTATCCGCACGCCCGAGGCTTCGATGACCGCCTCAAAGATCTCGGCTATCCCGAACGTAAGGGCGTTTTTGCTCGACCTGCAGCGCAATATGGCAAAGACCCACAACGTTATTATGGACGGAAGGGATATCGGCACTGTCGTACTGCCCGACGCTCAGGTAAAGATCTTCCTGACCGCTTCTCCCGAGGCTCGCGCGGGCAGAAGATACAAGG
>JBGULZ010000301.1:0-10961 GCA_045116595.1 Ruminococcus sp.
AAAATGCGGCTATGCTCCCGAAAAAATAAAGATCTCAGCCTTTGAAATAAAGATTTTTGACTCAAAAAGGCAGAGCAGAAGCGAAAAACAAAATTTTTTTATTATTTTTTCGGGTCCTGCCGTTAATTTTATTTGTTTTATTTCGTTTTATCTGTTATACTTATTAGGTAACGAATTTGTTTTGCCGTTCGCGATATCGAACCTCTCGGTCGGTTTGTTCAACTTCCTGCCGGTGTTATCGCTCGACGGCGGACAGCTGATTTTTATTATTCTCAGGCAGCGCGTCGGCGCGGATAAGGGAGAAAAGATCGTCGATATCATAACTTTTATCACGATTTTTCCGCTTGCTGTGCTCGGGTTTATCGTGCTGTTTGAATCAAAGTACAATTTCTCACTGTTATTTGTGTGCGTGTATTTGATAATTTCACTTCTCACGCGCGGTAACAGATATATTTGACGGAGGATTTATGGTTAGCAGGGAAGTAGAAAAGCTGCTCTTAAAGGTTCAAAAGCCCGCGCGGTATGTGGGCGGAGAGCTCAACGAGGTCATCAAGGATAAAAAGAGCATAGACACGCGCTTTGCGTTTTGTTTTCCCGACACATACGAGGTCGGGATGTCGCACCTCGGAATGAAGATCCTTTACAGCCTCTTTAACAGCCGCGATTACCTGTGGTGCGAGCGAGTATTCGCGCCGTGGACTGATATGGAAGAGCTGATGAGAGAGAATAATATACCTCTTTACGCGCTCGAAAGCGGCGATCCGCTGTCGGATTTTGACTTTATCGGATTTACCCTGCAATATGAGCTCAGCTACACAAATATGCTCAATATGCTAAAGCTCGGCAATGTACCGATCAAATCAGCGGACAGAAAAGAGCTGAAAAATATCGTAGTTGCCGGCGGACCTTGCGCCTGTAACCCCGAGCCTATAACCGATTTTGTTGATATTTTCTTTATCGGCGAGGGCGAGGAGGTCGATTTGGAAGTTATCGACCTGTTTAGAAAATGCAGGGAAGAGGGCAGGTCTAAGCAGGAGTTTTTTGAGCTTTGCGCCCAGATCGAGGGCGTTTATGTTCCGTCGCTTTATGATGTAGAGTACAACGACGACGGAACTATCAAGAGCTTTATGCCGAAAAACAGCGCTCCCGCGGTGATCCATAAACGCCTTATGAAAAAGATGGATGAGTCCTTTTACCCCGATAACTTTGTTGTTCCGCTTGTAGAAATCGTCCACGACAGAGCGGTTCAGGAGATTTTCAGAGGTTGTATCCGCGGCTGCCGTTTTTGTCAGGCAGGTTTTATTTACCGACCTGTGCGAGAAAAATCTCCAGAAACCATCAACGCTCAGTGCAAGGCGCTCTGCGGCAACACCGGTTATGACGAGGTGTCGCTTTCATCCCTGAGTTCGAGCGATTACAGCCAAATCGTGCCTCTGCTCGAAAAGCTGACATCCTGGTGCAAGGATGAAAAGGTAAGTATCTCGCTTCCGTCCCTGCGCGTCGACGGTTTTACCGACGAGATAATGGACAGGATAAAAACCGTCCGCAAAAGCGGCTTGACCTTCGCTCCCGAGGCGGGCAGCCAGCGTATGCGCGACGTTATCAATAAAAATGTTAAGCACGAGGAGCTTATGCAGACCTGCGCCACCGCCTTTGAGGGCGGCTGGACTACGGTTAAGCTCTACTTTATGATAGGTCTGCCGACTGAGACTATGGACGACGTCGCGGATATCGCGAACCTCGGACAAGCCGTTGTCGATACCTACTACCAAACCCCGAACAGGGTAAAGGGAAGGTCGGTCAGCGTGACCGTTTCAGCATCCTCATTTGTGCCAAAGCCGTTCACTCCGTTTCAGTGGGAGCCGCAGGACACCATTCCCGAGCTCCACAAAAAGCAGGAGCACATCAAGGAGAGCATCACTACCAAAAAGATACGCTTTAATTACCACGACGCCGACACAAGCTTTCTTGAGGCGGTATTTGCCCGCGGAGACCGAAAACTTAATAAGGTTATGGAACTTGCCTGCGAGAGAGGCTTCCATTTTGACGGCTGGAACGATTGCTTTAGCCTTGAAAATTGGCTTGAGCTGTTTGATGAATGCGGTATCGACCCGGCGTTTTACGCCAACCGCCGACGCTCCTTTGACGAGATCCTCCCGTGGGATCACATCGACTACGGTGTGACAAAATCATTCCTGCAAAAAGAGTGCGAAAAGGCATATAAAAATATAACAACGCCCCACTGCCGCGAGAAATGCAGCGGCTGCGGAGCCGCGAGATACGGGGAGGGTGTTTGCTATGAGAAACGTTAGGATATGGTTTGTAAAGGACTTTGAGTGCAGATATATCTCTCACCTCGACCTCAACCGCACAATGCTCAGGGCGCTTCACAAAAGCAAGCTGCCCATCTGGCACACCGAGGGCTTTAATCCCCATCCGTTTGCGACCTTTCCTCTGCCGCTTTCACTCGGATTCAGAGGTGTGAACGAGTGTATGGACGTTAAGTTAGAGAACGATAATTATTCTTTAAAAGAAATAATACCGAAGCTCAACGATTGTCTGCCGCGCGGTATCAGGGTATTTGACGCGACAGAAGCGGTTATGAAGGCGGGCAAGGTAGCCTTTGCCTCGTTCACGATAAAAATCAGCGGAGAAAAGCTCGCGTCCGGCAAAATTTGCGGTCAAATCAATGAGCTTTTGTCGCAGGATAAAATCGAAATCGAGAAAAAGACCAAAAAGAAGGGTTTTAAAACCGTAGATATCAAGCCGGGTATAAAAAGCTATGAGCTGACCGAAAAGTTCGATTTTGCCCAATTGGACGTGACGCTTTCCGCGGGAAGCAGCGACAACGTCAACCCCAATCTGCTGATAACCGCGCTCCAAAACAACACCGGCGCGGAATATGATGTCGATATCACAAGGAACGATCTATATGACGCGGATATGCGTCCGTTCAGATAGGCGGTGCTTATGTTTGAATTTACAATAAAGGACAAGGATGTCCTGAATGATTTTCTGAAAAAGTTTTCCGGTTTTGTGAATAAGTCATTCAAGTTTACGATGGCGTATTTATCAAACCCGATCCTCGCGGATTTTAAGGAGAACGAGCGTTTGATTTTGATTTCGATCAATAAATCGGTATATCAAAATATGTACAGCTTTTTGCACCTCAACAACAGCAATATGCAGTACGCGGCATTTGCCTGCCTTGAAAACGCCGTCTACGCGATCAGGCTTTACAACATACTTGTGCTCAATCCCAATTATATGCACGACTATATCACAAAACCCGATTTTTCTCTCGATTATTACGAGTACGAGGTCGCGGAAAAGGATAAGAATAAGAAGCTCAAGGATGGCGAGGAGGAATTTTCTGTAAAAGAATTTTACTTCGGACTCCACAGGGTAAATACCTTTGAGCTTAAAAATTCTTCTATCTCCACGCAGATAGTCGACAAAAACGTTTATCTCGGGCTTTCCTGTGGCAAGGAGCTCAGCGACGAGCTCCAGGATGAAGTCCGCAAAAACCTTATCGGCGCATATTTATCGCTTAGCAAGCACACAAAGATGTTCTTTAACGGCGGTCTTGACGAGGAACTTGAAAAGATAGAGGATGAAGTCAACGCGGCATTTTTTGAGTATATCAAGAAGTTTTCTTGATATTTTCACAAATATTTACACTTAGCTTCATAATTCTGTCACATTGGGGCGTTATTATATAGGCACAGTAAAGAAAACAACTGTTAATAACGCCAACAACATTTCTTTTTCATAGATGTTCCTTTCATAGAAGAAGACCGACGCGAGTCGGTCTTTTCCTTTTGGCAACGCGATGTTGGCAACGTGACGTTGGCAACGTGACGTTGCATCCAATCCGGTCGCGGCGGCGACACCGCAAAATTTTTGGTGAATTATGTATTATTATTCCTTAAACGAATATTTATTAAAAACCTTCGGCGAAAAGGTGTATAAAATTTCCCTCAACGGCAATATGACCTGCCCTAACCGTGACGGAACGCTGGGCAGCAGGGGATGTATATTTTGCAGCAGCGGCGGCTCGGGAGAGTTCTCCGCGGACAAGCGACTCGGTATCACCGGGCAGATAGCGGAAGCAAAGCGCAGGATACAGAGCAAAACAAGCTGCAAAAAGTTCATAGCCTATTTTCAGCCGTTTACAAACACCTACGCCGATGTTGAGTATCTCAGAAAAATCTATTACGAGGCGATAAAACCGGATGAGATCGTCGCGCTGTCTGTCGCCACAAGACCCGATTGCCTCGGCGATGACGTGCTTTTATTGCTTGATGAGATAAATAAAACCAAACCCGTCTGGGTCGAGCTCGGTTTGCAGACTATCCATAAAAGCACTGCCGACTATATCAGGCGCGGCTATGAGCTTGACGTGTATGATAAGGCAATATCGGATTTGCAAAAAATCGGAGTATATATTATCACCCACGTTATCTTAGGTCTGCCTGGCGAGAACAGGGAGCAAATGATCGAAAGCGCGGTTTACGCCGCCGAAAGGAGCGACGGAATAAAGCTCCAGCTTTTGCACGTTCTAAAGGGAACTGACCTGCTTGACGACTACAACAAGGGTCTTTTCGAGACCTTGACGCTTGATGAATACGTTGATATTCTCTGCGATTGCATAGAGCATATACCAAGGGATACCGCAATCCACCGCATCACGGGTGACGGCGACAAAAAGCTGCTTGTAGCGCCGATGTGGAGCGCCGATAAAAAGCGTGTGCTCAACACGATCAACAGAGAATTTAACGCTCGAGGCTTGGTGCAGGGCAGCAAATATCAAAAATAATAAATATGTACTTGATTTTTTAAAAGATATTTGTTATAATATTTAGCGTTGTTTGGAGAGATGTCCGAGATGGCCGAAGGAGCATGATTGGAAATCATGTGTACGGTAATCACCGTACCAGGGGTTCGAATCCCCTTCTCTCCGCCAAAACGCCCGTTAGGGCGTTTTTTATTTTGCGGAGAAAAGGGGATTCGAAGGCGAGCGTGCCGAGCAAAGCGAGGTAAAAACAGTCCGGGGGACTGTTTTTAGTGAGAGAGTTCAGCAAAGCTGACCGATTAGACACACCGCAACAAACGAGCAGAATAATTATTTTAACACCGGAACACCCCTTCTCTCCGCCAAAACGCCCGTTAGGGCGTTTTTTATTTTGCGGAGAAAAGGGGATTTGAACTATCATCAAATGCTGCTTGTTTTCTACAAACCTATTGACTTTACCCATTCTACTGTTATAATAAATTTGAATATAAAACCACCATAATGTTGTTTTAAGGGAAATCATATGAAACGGATATCCATTGTCATTTTCACATTTATCTTAATATTCTGTATCACGTTTTCCGCTTCCGCCGCCGAAACCGTAAACTTTTCTCTCCAATCGGCAGAAGCCAAAAAGGACAGGATAGTGACTCTTGATTTAAAGTGTGACAACAGCGATTTGTTCGCGGCGGGGATTTTTGAGTTTACCTATGATAAATCTATACTGGAGTTTAGGGGCACGGAATGTGATGACGGTATCAAAGTAAAATACAATGAATCGGATAATAATATAAAGCTTGTATATCACAATCTTTCCGAAAACAGTGTGGATTCCGGCATTATTTTCAAAATCAAATTCAAAACGCTCGATTACGGTGAAGCTGATATCACATATAAGGCGTATCAATGCGTTGATAATACCCCAAATGACATCAACGCGGGGAAGTGCGGCGCGGGAAATATAAACGTCAGCCCGAACGCCGTTGAAACCGGAAATGTATCCGGTTCAAAAACCTCCTCCGCCGCTTCCGAAAAGGATAAGCCTGCAAAGGATAAGAAAACCAAAGATAAAAGCTCAAAAAACAGCGGCTCAGGCGATGATGACGATTCGGACGATCCCGATAAAACTGCTCTTGAAGACCTCGGTGAGATAAACGATGTTGAGGAAAATCCCGGCAGCAATGCTCTGCTTTGTTTTATACTTATCGGCATTGGTGCATTGATTTTGGCGTTGACGGTCATTCAAATCATAAAGAAGCTCCGCGCCGGGAAAAGCAATAAAACTAATAAAAATTAAATAATTTTCAAATTTTTTGCATAAATTGCAATATAAATCTTGATTTTTTTGCGTAACTCTGCTATATTAGTAGTTGCAAAATTTGATAGGAGATGTATTTTTATGAAAAAGATTTTGGCATTAGTTTTAGTTGCCGTACTTGTTTGTACAACTGCTGTTATGTTTACAGGATGCGGCGGCAATTCAACCGAGAGCAAGGCTTCCGGCAGCTCTTCGTCAGAAAGCACAGCCTCAAAGGGCGAGCTGCATATGGCTACAAACGCCGCTTTTGAGCCCTATGAGTTCAAAGAGGGCGATAAAATCGTCGGCATCGACGCTGAGATCGCTCAGGCTATCTGCGACAAGCTCGGTTACACACTCGTGATCGACGATATGGAGTTTGACGCTATCATCACAGCCGTAAGCACAGGCAAGGCTGACTTCGGTATGGCAGGTATGACAGTAACAGACGAGAGAAAGAAGAGCGTTGATTTTACCGATTCTTACACAAACGCTATCCAGGCTATCATCGTTAATGACGGTGAAAGCACGGTCAAGACAAAGGCTGACCTTGCCGGAAAAGCGATCGGCGTTCAGCTCGGAACAACAGGCGACATCTATGTTTCTGATCCTGAAAATGTTAAGGACGCAAAGGTGGAGCGCTTTAGCAAGGGCGCGGACGCGGTTCTCGCTCTTACACAGAAGAAGGTAGACGCGGTTGTAATCGACAACGAGCCCGCTAAGAAGTTCGTAGCTCAGAACCCCGGCACAAAGATCCTTGACGAGCCCTTCGAGAACGAGGATTACGCTATTTGTCTCAAGCAGGGCAGCAGCCTCACAGAAGAGTTCAACAAAGCACTCAAGGAACTCAAGGATGACGGTACGGTCAAGAAGATCATCGACAAGTACATCAAAGCATCCTAATTAAAAAAGATAAAACAAGGCGGGTGTTTTCTACCCGCTTTGTTGTTTGTTAAGGAAGATTTTATGGGAGATTTTTTCAGTAGTTTAGCACAAAGCTTTGAGTCTACATTTATAACAGACGGCCGTTGGCTGCAGCTGTTAAAGGGCTTGTGGGTCACTATCCAGATAACCCTTGTCGCGGCGGTCATTGGTCTTATAATCGGATTTTTGATCGCGATGATACGTTCGACATACGATATGCAGCTTCGCGGCAAAAAATGCGAGAAATTCAGCGATCATGTTCTTAAGATACTGAACGCGATCTGTAATGTTTACATAACGATAATCCGCGGAACACCTGTGGTCATCCAGCTGATGATCATGTACTTTATTGTTTTTGCGAGCTCGCGCGACGGAATATTCGCGGCGTTTTTGTCCTTTGGCTTGAACTCGGGAGCCTATGTTGCCGAGATCGTCCGTTCGGGCATTATGTCGATCGACAAAGGTCAGTTTGAGGCGAGCCGTTCGCTTGGCTTCAATTACACCAAGACTATGACTATCGTTATCCTTCCGCAGGCGTTCAAAAATATCCTGCCGGCGCTGGGCAATGAGTTCATTGTGCTTGTCAAGGAGACTTCCGTAGCCGGTTACGTCGCCTTGCAGGATCTTACCTACGTCGGTAATTTTATCCGTTCAAGAACATACGAGGCGTTTTTCCCGCTTATCACAATAGCGCTTATCTACCTGATAATCGTTTTGATTTTACAGTTCTTCTTAAAGAAGCTCGAGAGGAGGCTGCGTAACAGTGACCACTGATGTATTGATCAAAGTCGATAACCTCTGCAAGTCCTTTGACGACGTCGACGTCTTAAAGGGTGTTAACGCCGAGATAGAAAAGGGCGACGTTATGGTCGTCATCGGAGCCTCGGGCTCGGGCAAGTCAACGTTTTTGCGCTGTCTTAATCTGCTTGAAGAGCCCACCTCGGGACACATCTATTTTGAGGGCGTCGATATCACAGACAAAAAAGTTGATATCAATATCCATCGCCAAAAGATGGGTATGGTTTTTCAGCAGTTCAATCTGTTCCCGCATATGACCGTATTGCAGAATATGACAATAGCGCCGACAAAGCTGTTGAATATGAGCAAAGAAGAGGCAAAAAAGAACGCTATGGCTCTTTTGGAACGCGTAGGACTTGCCGACAGGGCAGACGCTTTTCCTTCTCAGCTTTCGGGCGGACAAAAGCAGCGTATCGCGATCGTCCGCGCGCTCGCTATGAATCCCGACGTAATGCTCTTTGACGAGCCGACCTCGGCTCTCGACCCCGAAATGGTAGGGGAGGTTCTCGAGGTTATGAAGCAGCTCGCGAAAGAGGGAATGACAATGGTAGTCGTCACCCACGAAATGGGCTTTGCGCGCGAGGTAGGCACAAGCGTAGTCTTTGTCGACGAGGGAGTTATCGTTGAGCAGGGCGAGCCGAAGGAGTTTTTTGAAAATCCCAAAAGCCCAAGGCTCAAAGACTTTTTGTCCAAAGTACTATAAAAGTTCTATATTAGAAAAATACAAAACGCAAGCCGGTTTGGTTTGCGTTTTTTCTGTGTATAAAAACAAAATATTTAGTGTTTTGCCTTTACTTTGCTTTCAATATATAGTATAATTATGGTAACTATAAATAATGGGGTGTTATGTGTATGCAACCGAAATATAAAAGAATACTGTTAAAGCTTTCGGGCGAATCGCTCGCCGGTGAAAACAAGCATGGAATCGACTTTGACACAGTCGTAAAAATCTGCGAGCCTATCAAAAAATGCGTAGACGCAGGCGTTCAGGTAGGCATAGTTGTCGGAGGCGGTAACTTTTGGCGCGGAAGAAGCTCCGGAGATATGGACAGGACCCGCGCAGACCATATGGGAATGCTCGCTACGGCGATCAACGCGCTCGGCGTTGCCGACGCTCTTGAAAGCCTCGGCGTGGACGTCAGGGTCCAGACCGCTATCACTATGCGCCAGGTAGCCGAGCCCTATATCCGCAGCAAGGCTGTGAGACACCTTGACAAGGGCAGAGTAGTCATCTTCGGCTGCGGCACGGGCAACCCGTTCTTCAGCACCGACACAGCCGCCGCTCTCAGAGCTGTTGAGATCGAGGCGGACGTTATTATGAAGGCTACTATGGTAGACGGCGTTTATGACAGCGATCCCAAAAAGAATCCCGACGCAAAAAGATACGATAATATTTCTTTTCAGGATGTTCTCAGCAAGAATCTGGCGGTTATGGACAGTACCGCTTCGGCGCTTTGTATGGATAACGACGTTGCCATCCTCGTGTTCAGCATAGACGATCCCGAGAATATCTACAAGGCTGTATGCGGCGAGAATATCGGCACAGTCGTAGAAAATAAAAATTAATTATTTGATAATATATATTTAGGAGGCATAAGTATGAAAGAACAACTTCAAAAAGCTGAAGAAAGAATGGGCAGAAGGATCGACCACCTTTGCACAGAGTATTCCGAGATCAGAGCGGGCAGAGCTAACCCCAACGTTCTCGACAAGGTCAAGGTCGACTACTACGGAACCCCCACTCCGGTAAATCAGCTTGCCGCGGTCTCTGTTACAGAGGCAAGGACCCTTACCATCCAGCCTTGGGACGTTTCTATGGTAAAGCAGATCGAAAAGGCTATCCAGAAGTCCGATATCGGCATCAATCCTATGAACGACGGCAAGGTCATCCGCCTTATTTTCCCGCCTCTGACCGAGGACAGACGTAAAGAGATCGTAAAGGACGTTCAGCGTATCGCCGAGGATACAAAGGTACAGATCCGCAACGTAAGACGCGATACCATCGACAAGCTCAAGAGCATGAAGAAATCGGGAGAGCTCACAGAGGACGAGCTCAAGTTAGCTGAGAAAAAGACTCAGGAGCTCACCGATAAATACACAAAAAAGGCTGATAAAATCTCTGCCGACAAGCAGAAAGAGATCTTGGAGCTGTAATATGGCTATATTCGGCAAAAATAAAAAAGCTGCAGAGCCGTCTGCCGAGCTGATCCTGCCCAAGCACGTCGGCATTATTATGGACGGCAACGGCCGCTGGGCAAAAAAGCGCGGATTGCCGCGCAAGGCAGGTCATACCGAGGGAGCCCGCACGTTCAGAAAAATCACGCGCTACTGCTCCGAGATTGGTATAAAATACCTCACGGTCTACGCCTTTTCCACAGAGAACTGGAAGCGTCCGGAGGATGAGGTAGGCGCGCTTATGAAGCTCTTTAAGTCATATCTAGAGGAGGCTATCTCCGACTTTAAGGACGACGATATCGTTGTGCGCTTTATCGGCGACAAAAGCGGTTTTTCTGATGATCTGAAAGCACTTATGGACGAAAACGAGGAGTGCTCAAAGGAGCGCGAGGGAATGGTGCTCAATATCGCGATGAACTACGGCAGCCGCGACGAGATCGTGACCGCGGTAAAAAACATCTGCAAAAAAGTCAAAGACGGCAGCATCACCGAGGACGATATCTGTGAGCAGCTTATCTCGGATAATCTTTACACCGCGGGTCAGCCCGACCCCGATCTGATTATCAGACCGAGCGGAGAGTACAGGATATCTAACTTTATGCTCTGGCAGTCGGCGTACACCGAGTTTGTTATTATGAACAAGCTTTGGCCGGATTTCCAAAAATCCGACCTCGACGAGGCGCTCAAGATATATTCTCAGCGCAACAGGCGTTACGGCGGAGTTTGAGCCGCGGCGTTAGGCTGCGGCATATCCCGCCCGCTTGATAGCTGTGTACTATAAAAACGCAAATAACAGCGTTGCTTATCACAGCTTTATCCGCAAATATAAACAAGGAAGCTATACTAATGAAATCACTTAAACCCAGGCTGCTTACAGCCATAATCGGAATACCGGCGATACTCGTTATAGTAATACTGTCTGAGTTTTGGCATCCGCTGATGAGTATTGCGTTGGCGTTTGTCACCGGAGTT
>JBGULZ010000302.1:0-8441 GCA_045116595.1 Ruminococcus sp.
TGCGGGTGTTTTTGAGGCTGATCCTTCTTGTTCCCTCAAAAACCTGAACAACTATCCTTTCGCCCTCGATCTGAACCACACGTCCCTGGCGGACGGTTCCGTTTTCGAGCTTTATATCTACTATTTCTTCGTTGGAAACGCCCTTTACGCCGTCCATTACAACAAGCGAGCCGTTGATCTCTTTTACGCCAACATAATCAATAATCAATGTGCGTTTCCTCCTTTACTGCGTTAATGTTCCGAGCTTTTCGTCGATCTCGGCAATATAATCGTCGAACATATCGAGCCGGTTGTTCGGAATATCATACTTCATCTTGGTGAGCTTATCAAAAAGGCCGAGACCGATGATCTTTGAGATCGGAATCTCCGCGGCTACAACGTCCTTTGCCTTTTCGTGAAGATGAAGGATGACCTTCATCATCAGCTTTTGCTTTTCAAGCGGAACGAATGTGTCCTCCGCGTGGAAAGCGTTCTGCTGCAAAAATCCTACGCGGATGACCCTCGCGGTCTCGATAACGAGCTTCTGGTCGTCCGGCAGAACGTCTGAGCCAATCAGCTTTACAATCTCCATCAGCGAGCTTTCCTCCTGGAGCAGCGCGCTGACGCGGTTTCTGTACTCAACAAACTCATCGCCGAGGTTTTCCCTGAACCACGGGTCAAGGTCGTTGAAATATTCACTGTAGCTGTCGATCCAATTGATAGCGGGATAATGCCTTGCGTAAGCCAATGCCTTGTCAAGCGCCCAGAAAACGCGTGTAAAACGCTTTGTATTCTGAGTTACGGGCTCTGAGAAGTCGGACCCTTGGGGCGACACCGCTCCGATAAGTGTAACGGAAGCCTGACCGCCGCTTAAAACGTCGGCGCGTCCGCCTCTCTCATAGAACTCCGCGAGTCTTGAGGGCAGATACGCGGGGAAGCCTTCCTCGGCGGGCATTTCTTCAAGACGTCCCGATATCTCACGCAGAGCCTCTGCCCAGCGCGAGGTGGAGTCCGCCATCAAAGCGACGTCATATCCCATATCGCGGTAATACTCCGCGAGGGTGATACCTGTGTAAATCGACGCCTCACGCGCCGCGACAGGCATATTTGATGTATTTGCGATAAGCACGGTTCTGTCAGTCATCGGACGGTTCGACTTGGGGTCGATAAGCTCCGAGAACTCGTCGAGCACCTGGCTCATCTCATTACCGCGCTCACCGCAGCCGACGTAGATGATGATATCCGCGTCGCACCACTTGGCAAGCTGGTGCTGGTTCATTGTTTTTCCCGTTCCGAAGCCTCCGGGGATAGCGGCAGTTCCGCCCTTCGCTATCGGGAAAAGCGTATCCATAACGCGCTGACCCGTGATAAGCGGGATAGACGGAGTAAGCCTTTTTTGAACCGGTCTCGCGGTCCTGATAGGCCACTGCTGGCAAAGCGTAAGCTCATGCTTATTGCCTTTGTCGTCCTCAATAACCGCCACTACGTCATGGAGCCTATACTCGCCGCTGGGCTTTACCTCTTTAACAACGCCCGAGAGGTCGGGATGGAGCAAGAGACGGTGCTCAACTATGGGCGTTTCTTGCACGGTTCCGTATATCTGACCGCCCTCAAGAGTGTCGCCCGGCTTGATCGTCATCGTGACATTCCAGAGCTTTTCCTCATCAAGGGGAGAAACCGCGGCGCCTCTGCTTATAAACGCGCCCGATCTTTCCTCGATAGCCTTTAGAGGGCGCTCGATACCGTCAAACATACTGCTGATGATGCCCGGTCCCAAAAGCACGTTCATCGGCGCGCCCGTACCCGTTACCGGGTCGCCGGGCTTAAGACCTGTTGTTTCCTCATAAACCTGGATCGTGGTCAGCCGGTCGGTGATACCTATGACTTCACCAACGAGGTTTTGTTCACCGACGTGAACCATCTCCATCATCTCGAAGCTGTCGGTGTCCTTTACCGTAACAACAGGGCCGTTGATTCCGTATATTACATTCTTATTCATATTAATTCACTCTTTCGCTTCTGATGGTTTAAAGTACACTTAGCTCTGCGTTTTCTACAAACCAGCCGCGCTGTTCTTCAAGCTTGCTGTCAAGCGTTTCGTCGGCGATGATACCCATACTTTTGCAAAAGCCCTTTACCCCGCCGATTTTTATCGTTTCATCAGCCGCTACCTCGGCATTGCCGCCGAAGAATGACTTGATTTTATCTCCATAAGACATATCGCTCTCTTTGACATATACAACGCAGTCGTTTTCGCCGAACAGCTCCGCGACCGCCTTTGCGCCGTCAAAAAGCATAGGCTCGTATTTATCCGACTGTGTGAAAGCTATGAGCTTTTCAGCCGCGAGCTTGAACACCTCGTCGGTCATAGCGGAGCGCTCGATATAAAGCTTCTTCTGACCATCCTGCGTTTTTTTGGCAAGCTGCGCGGTCATAGAGTTGTGCTTTTCGGTAAGTTTTTCTCTGATAAGCGCGTCTTTATCCTTTTTTCCTTTTTCTTCCGCTTCTTTGAGGCGTTCGGTCTTAAGCTGATTGACCTCATACCGCATAGATTTTTTCTGCGCTTTCGCGTACTTTTTAATCGCCTTCAGAAAGTTATCGGTTTTATTTTCCGGCATAAGTTACCTTCTTTCTGTGATAACGCTTTACAGCTTAACGCCGATTGCGTCCTGAACATATTTTGTGATACTGTCCTTCGTGCGGCCGTTACCGTGACGGTCGGGGATCTCTACGATAAGCGGTTTTTTCCTGTTGAGCTTAAGGTCATAAATCAGGTCGGGACAGAGCTTTACGAGCTTTTCGGTCATAAGGATGACCGCGATATCCTCGCGTTCCATAGCTTCTGTAAGCTCACGTCTTACCTCTTCCTCCTCGTGGACGACCACTCCGGGGATACCGGCAAAGCGCATACCCATCTTTGTATCTACGTTATCACTAATCAAATAGAACTTCATATCAAATCACTTATCCAAGCTTTGAAAGGATCATAATCGAAATAAGCATACCGTAAAGCGCGATACCTTCACCGAGAGCAACGAAGATGATAGCCTTACCGAACGCCTTGGGGTCTTCGCTTGTTGCGCCGATAGCCGCGGGAGCAGCGTTACCTACTGCGATACCGCCGCCTATACACGAAAGACCTGTTGCCGCAGCCGCGCCGATATAAGCCATTCCCGCAGCACCCGCCGCGGGATCGGCGCTCTCGCCTGTCGCAGCGCTCGCGACAAACGGGCAGATCATACAAATCGCGAATACAGCGGCAAAAGAAGCGAGCTGCATAAGCACTGTTTTCTTTCTGCTTTTGCCGTGAGATACCGCCTTAACGGCAATAAGTACGGAAACGATCAAAAATACAACGGGTAAAGCCATCAGTAAAAAATCAAAAATTGACATAATATTAAACCTCCAAAGTTTATTCTGTTTTTATTTTTACGGGTTCATAAGGTCTTCCCTCGCCCGAATAGAAACGACTGAACATCTCGTAATACTCAAGTCTTAATACCTGAATAGCGACAAGCAAAGCCTCAAGCACCATTACGATGATATTGCCTATAACGACAACCAAAATATATCCAAAGCTGAACTCGGGGCCTACGGTCTCGGCAAGAACGAACACGACCATCATCATACCCGCGTGTACAAGAACGAACGCGCCGACACGCAAAAAGCTCATTGTATTTGTAACATAGCCGAGCAGAACCTCTATGGATTCAAACAGGTTCTCAACGATATATCCGCCCCAGCTTTCGGGCTGCCAATCCTTTTCTCCGTTTACCAGATCTCCGAGCGGTTCCGCAAAGAAAATCAATATAAACGGAAGAACGATAAGTCCGAGGATATACGGGAGCGTCATAACGTGATTGCCCAAGAAGATTTCGTTTACAAGTCCGAAAACGATCGAGCAGTAAAAGACTATTCCCGAGACTCCGCTGGTACCGAAAAACGCTCTGCCGTAATTTTTTTGTCGAATTGAAGTGTAAACGTTGAGCAGCATTGCGACAACAAGTAAAACCACACCGATTCCGATAGCGATAAATATTATACTTGTTGTATGCTCAGGATCCATAACGTGTATTGGCTTTTGTTCAAATCCGAGCAATTTATAGAACCAGTCCAGAGCGTTCTCAAAACCAAATACGCTTCCGAACAGCGTTCCGAAAACCATCGCCGATATTCCGCACGGGAAAAGGATCCTGCCGATAGCCATTTTCTTGACCTTCCACATCAGCAGTCCGGCTATCATCAAACAGAAGCCCTGACCGAGATCGGCGAACATAATGCCGAATATCACGATATAGGTTATGGCTACGAACAGCGTCGGGTCGATCTCATTATACTTAGGTACGCCGTACATATCCGTGTAAAACTCAAACGGCTTTGCAAGGAAGCAGTTTTTGAGCTTGACGGGCGGATGCTTGTCCAGCTCGTCCTTGGCGTTTGAAAAATCAATTTCAACGCTCTTGATTTTCTTTAGTCTGTTAGTAAGCGTCTTTTTGTTTTCGGTAGGTACCCATCCGACAATAATAAAGCTGTTATTGTGCTGCAGCGCCTTTGTGCGGATCCCCGCATACAGATAAAGCTCCTCGAGCTTTGAGAGGTACCGGGTGATCTGCTCTCCATTGGCTTTGAAATAATCGTTGAGATCCTTTTCAGCCTGCTTAGCCTCCTGTTCCAACACAGGTATCTCTTTTTTAAGCATTTCGATTTTTTCCATCGGAGTTTCGTCTTCGCCGACCAAGTCGGTCGGTTCAAAGAACAAACCGTCAAAGATCTTGTCGATCTCCTCTGCCTTTTCCTTGGGCGCAAAATACACGCCCCAGCTATGTGTTTTGTCCTCGGTACACACGGCAAAGTCAACATACTTGTTGTCCTTGTACGCCTCAAGCTTTTGAAGGCTGTCCTTGGGCAGTCTTCCGAAGCGCGCCTTCATATACTTTAACTGAAGAACCTTTTGAATCTGAACATCCAAGCTTGCAAAGTGACTTGCGACTTCGAGGTCCTGCTTTGCCTGCGCCGCATTTTTCTTAGCAGTCTCCTGCGCGTCATACAAAGCGTCGATTTCCTCTGTCGTTTTTTTCGAAAAAGCGTCAAGCTCCTCAAAGGAAGGATTAAAATCGCTTTCGTCCTTTATGGGAAATTTCCGCTTTGTCTGGTTAAGCGCGGATTTTAGATTCGTAAGAGGCTCGGCATAGCTGTTTTTTGTTTGCAGGTGAGTAAAATCCTTGATGTCGTCATAAAAGTTGCTGACGTCATCCGGCTGAAACACACCTGACTCACCAAGAACCGTAATAACATCGTCTATATAATCCATAAGCCCGATAACATTTACGGCCTGCATTGATGATACTGCCAAATTAAAATCACCTCTTTATTTTATACTGAGATAAATTATAATTGAAATTTACGCTGTCAATGAATTATCATTGACTTTATATTTTTCGGATCGATCTGATATCTGACTCCCTCTATCATACAAATCGTATTCATAAGCTCGATTTCAGAGAGTATCATAAACGAAACCATTACGACCGAAGGATTGTTAGAAAAATGTATATTCTTTTTCGCCAGACGGTACTGCACCCTCGGGGCGATATCTCCGGCGTGAACATAACCGATCTTACCGATCAGCCTTCCGCAGCCCGTGCTCTGCATTATCTGAAACACCTCGGCGGAATTTTCAGCCTCACACATTTTATCTATCAGCTTCGGACTGAGGCTGCTGAACTCCGGCAGCATATTAGTCTTTATGACCTCGGGTGGAAGATTATAGTATTTTTTCAATCTGAGTATCCTTGAAAAGATACTGTAATCATTCATCGTTCTGAAAATCGAGAGGAGCTCCCTTCGCTCGCTGCCCTTAGTCTTTTTGTTGATCAGCTCAAGCATATGCCCGAGGATATAGGCGTACAGCTTGTTTTCGATATCCGAAACGGGAAGCCGTCCCTTGTCGTCGGGCTTATAGATCTTTAGGATATCGTAATACGGGGTGTGCTCGAGCGCGTTCAAAAACTCGTTGTAATTTCCTGCGTTCGCGAGCTTGTTTTCATCAAGATCGGAATGCTTTGATAAAAACGCGGGAAACTGAAAGATAAATTTTTCGGTTGAATTTGAGTTGAGCAAGATCAAAAACCTGATGATCTGCTCGATTTCGGTTTTTTCTACAACATAGCGCGAAAATCCGGCGCTTATTCCGGAATCAAAGCGGCACAGTGAATCGAATTCATTGAACAGATACTGCCTTAACAGCAGTTCGAGCCAGCCTCTGTGCACATCGCGTTCGTTTACATCCGAAAGGACAGAAGCAAAGTGGGTGTGTGATTTTAAATAGACCATGACCTCGGCAACGCTCTGACACGCAAGGATACTTGTGTAGTCCTTATCGGTCATAAACCTGCCGTACTTTGCCCTTGCCTTTGCCAAGACAGCATAGGATGTGGTAGACATAAAATCACCTCCTATCAGCCTGTAACACGGCTGACGATCTCGTCGACCCATCTGTCGCGGTTGGATTCATAATCTGATTTCATCTTTATCAGAGTAGATTCCTGCTTCGCTTCAACCTCTGTCAGCTTACGCGCGAACCGTTTTTCAAGATAGGCGTCGTTTTTGGCAATCGTTTTTTGAGCCTCGTCCATATACCCCTGATAAATTTCCTTGGCTTCTTCTTCGATCCTCAGCTTTTCCTTTTCGGCGGCTTTTTTGTTAGCCTCTTCAAGAGCTTTAGCCTCGTTATCCGCGTCGACGATCCTTTTGATCATATTCTGCATATACTCACCTCCTAAAGATGACATTGGAATTGATTAATTTATATTACCAAATCGCTTTGCTCGATCTTTTTATTAAAGAAGCCGATCATTTTAATGCATGGCTTTCTTAATAGCAGTCCGAGTACAAGCGCGGGAATAATGAATAACAGCAGCATCCCCATATTCTTAAGGTATGCGTCCATATGAACACCCGCAACGGTTTCTCTGATCGCGTTAATTCCGTATTTGAACGGCAAAAACGGAGCGATTGCCTTGTAGGGACCCGGCAGGACCTCTATCGGGAACGTACCGCCCGAGCCTGCTACCTGCATGATCAGTATGATTACTGCGAGTGCTTTTCCTATTACGCTGAAGGTTATTGTCAGTGAATATATAATAAGCGAATACACAAAGGCTGAAACCATACAGCTCAATATGAACAGCGTCAGGTTTTCACACTGTACCTTTAAGAAAAATACATCGCCGAGCGCGATGATGAGCGCCTGTATCTGACTTAATATAAAAAATATAATGTATCTTCCGAAGAACAGCTGTGTGGAGTTTGCCTTGCCGAGTTTTTTGCGGTCTCGTTTAGTCAGGTCAACGTTAAGTACAGCGACAAGCACGACTCCGCCTACCCATAGGGCAAGCGATGAATAGAACGGCGACATTGCCGAACCGTAGTTTTCTATCGGGAACACCCTGTTGGTATCGTAATCGACCGGAGCCGAGATGAATTCGCCGAGCGCCTGAGGATTCTCAATGATCGGCAACAGCATATTCTCAAGCGAATCGTCGTTTTTTAAATCTCCTATACGCTTTATGGTCTTGTCGATTTTTGTGTTAAGCTTATCAAACGCGTCCTTTAACTCAACAAAAACCTTTTTAAGGCTTTCAACAGAGGTTATTCCCGATTTGAACACTGAATTAAGGTCGCCGTTTTCAAGGTCAACGGTCTGCGCGAATTCCGAGATTTTATCAAGCGAAGCGTATGACTTGTCGATCGCGCTGTCAATTTTCCCCTTTAATGACGAATACTCTGTCTTTACAGCCGCAAGCTCTGTGTTTGCCTGCGAAAGAAGGCTGTCAAGCTCCGCTTTGGCATTCTCGGGAACCTTGCCTGTCTTCTTGATGTTATCGCAAATACTGTTGATCTTATCAATTATCGCCTGCTGCTTCGCGTTGGCGTTATTAAGAGCGTTGATCGCCTTTGAGCAGTCGACCCCGAGGTTATCCTGGATCCTTTGGAAAGCAGAGATAAGACGGTTATTTAATTCAATTTTTGTTTCATTTAATTTTTTAACTTTATTTAACTTATCCGCAACCGCGTTCGCGTCGCCGCTGACATTGGCAAACGCGTCATCGAGTGAGTTTGAGATATTCTGCATATGCGCGTCGCCCGAGTCAACAAGGTCTTGGATCGTAGAAGTAAGCTGCTGTGTTGTGTTCTGCGCAGCCTGCAACGTTGACTTTATATCTCCCGCGACAACGCCGGCCTTTGTTATCGCGCTCTGGATCTTGGGCAACATATCCTGGTTTGTTTTGATGAGCTCCTCGATCGAATTGAGTGTGGCAATAAGCAGATCGATCGATTCCTTTGCGCTGTCGATATCCGCCTTTGCGTTTGTTAGCGAGGTCGTCAGCTTATCGGCAAGCTTTACCTTGTCGCCCTTGAGCTCCTCGTTTGTCACATTGAGCACCTTGGCGATCGTTTCG
>JBGULZ010000303.1:0-2957 GCA_045116595.1 Ruminococcus sp.
AGGACTTCGACCTTGATAGGCACAATCAAGGAGGGCGATGACAGGCAAAGGGCATAATGATACTTCCGTTTAGTCACAGTCCGAGCGTTAAAAGCGTCGCAGGCAATGAGAGCGGCTATGAGAGATCCTTGTAGTATGCCGTAAGGCTGATGAGGTCAATATGCGTTGACCGTCTGATGTGTTCCCGTTCGGGGGAGTTGAGAACGAATACCGAACAAAAAGTCGCAGCACAACAGAGCCGAAGAAATACACATCTCGCGGCAAACTATGTCCTTTATGGGAAAGCAACCACAATGCCGCTTGTGTTGCGCTCTGCTGCGACTTGGCATCAAAACGGACAGTTACCCAAAATTGAGCTGTTCGTTCAATATGGATGCAATAAAACGAAAACAGCGCGTATCTGTGACAGGTGCGCGCTGACTACATAATACGGAGGTATTATTTTGAGAGTTTACAGAGGTGAAGTCTATTTAGTGGATTTCGGCATAGGCTATGGCAGCGAACAGGGCGGCGTCCGTCCGGCTGTCATCGTCCAAAACAATATAGGAAATAAATACAGTCCCACGACAATTGTTGTCCCTGTCACATCAAGACAGACAAAGGCACATATTCCTACTCACGTTAGAGTAAAAGGCGCTTGCCTGACGAAGAAATCGTTGGCGCTCACAGAACAGGTTGCGACCATTGATAAAAGAAGGATTATCAGAAAAATGGGCAACATCAAGCTCAAATCTCTTTTCAAAATCGGTACGGCGCTTATGATCGGCTTGGGACTGAATATCAATACATTCAAGAAAGGAAGTCACAAATGATAGGATTTATAGTCGGCTTATTCGTCGGCGCTTTTCTCGGAGTAGTGGTTATGTGCTGCTGCTTTGTAGCATCAAAGGCTGACGATGAGATGGAGAAGATGAAAACAGACACTTTTGGCGAAAAGGATGACCGCTGAATATTAGCATTTTGTGCTGACAATACTACTCTTACGGTGATTATAAACTATGGAGGTTATATGCGAATTAATGATAATAATACCGTACTCGAAAGTGCAGGATGTAATGTTCAAAATAACGAGGAATATCAAATCAATCAAGTGCTATATCAAGTGAATCGCTTTTTTGATGGGAATAAGACAATCAAAGAAATTCTTTCCCTAAAACTTTCCAGCGAATATAGCGCATCGCATAATTGATAAGCAAAAAGACTTATGATATACTGTTGTTGTTGAAGTTAAGAAACAGCAGTATGGAGGAGATGACTAAATGAAAACTGCTGTTGCTTTAGCTGATATTTACTTGAGATTATCTCGTGAAGAAGCAAGCTCAGGTGAATCTCAAAGTATCAATAACCAACGAAATATCATTAGACAATACTGTAACGATCACGGTATCACAATCGTCAGGGAGTTTGTTGATGACGGCTTTTCGGGATCGAATTTTATCAGACCGGGATTTCAAGCAATGTTAAATCATATTAAAACCGGTTTGGTGAATATGGTTATCACCAAAGATTTATCCCGATTAGGCAGAGATATGTCGGAATCAAGCTATTATGCGGAATCGTTCTTTCCCGAACACGATATTCACTATCTCGCAATCAGCGACGGATTTGATTCCGAACAAGTCAACCTGATGGCACCTTTCCAATTTGCAATGAATGATGTCTATTTAAGAGATTGCTCACGGAAGATAAAACAGGTTATCAAGCAAAAGCGAGTACGCGGTGAATACTGTGCTTGTCCGCCGTTTGGTTATATGCGTAATCCGAATGACAAAACAAGCATCGTTCCCGATCCGAATACAGCTCCGATTGTACAGCGCATTTATGCTCTTGCAGTAAAAGGATGTTCTGCTCATTCAATCGCCAATATTTTGACTGATGAATCTGTTATAACGCCATTAAAGTACAGAGTTATGTACCGTGATAATTTTTGTGAAAGAGGTGCCGCACACGCTACAGATATTTGGAATCACACTACTGTAAAGCGTATTCTCAAGAATCAGGTCTATCTTGGGCATACCGTTTTGGGAATGACGAAGAAAGCATCGGTTAAATCAAAAAAGAAAGTCAATATTCCGGAAGATGAATGGTGTATCACTTATAATACGCACACGCCACTCATTACTCAGGAAGAATATGATACAGCTCAATATAATATGGGTATGAATACAAAGAGTTGGAGCAAATATGACAATGTCCGAAAAAGTATTTTTAACGGATTGATTTTTTGCAAGAACTGCGGTTCTGCTCTATGTTCATCCGGTTCTGTTTATAAAGGTGAACGAGTTAAATATTGGTATCTTTCCTGCCTAAATATTCCGAAACGTTCAACTAACCATTGTGAACACGGGGCGCGTATCAAATATGCTGACTTAGTTGAGATTGTAAAATCTGAGCTGAATCAATTTATCTCTCTCAGCAAAAAGGATATTGATGAGATTATTGATGTTGCTATCAAGGAAAGCTCAAAAAATGCTTATCAGGAAAAAGATAGTATAAAGAGTATTGAAAAGAGAATCGGCGATATTGACAATATCATCTTGAAACTCTATAACGACAATGCTCTTGGAAAGATTTCTGATGAACAATTATCTTTAATGATTGCAAAACTAAATAAGGAATCAGCATCATTAAAGGAAAGAGTTAAAGAGCTTCAGAAGAAAGCAGTTGAACAGCCGATTGATGAAGCATATAAAACTTTCTTCCACCTTATTGAGCAGTACAACCACATCGACGAATTAACGCCTGAGATCGTCAGAACATTTATTGAACGAATCGAAGTCGGTGAGAAGATACTGCCCGATGGCTATAAGGTAGCTTCGCACAGTATTCCGTTTAGACAAGATGTGAAAATCACATATCGGTTTATCGGAACCATCGGCAAAGACGAAAGAGCTTTTAATCAGGATGATTTACCGTCAAAAATCGCTTAGTTTTTGATGTGATTGAACGTCAAGGGA
>JBGULZ010000304.1:0-5064 GCA_045116595.1 Ruminococcus sp.
ACAAACGTCGGCTATGTTCAAGCTGTTCCGCTCGGCGACGGAATATGGGAGATCGGCTATCATATCGGCGCCAAATACACAAAACAGGGTTACGCCACAGAAGCTGTCAAAGCGTTTTTGCCTGTTATTATGAAAAGAATCGGAATTACAAAAATGGCAGGGGTTTGCCTCGCGGAAAACATCGCTTCACAAAAAGTGATGGAGAAATGCGGGTTTGTTTTGGAGTTCAAAGGTATTGATGATTATCAGGGAGAACAAAAAGAACTCTGCCGCTATTGGTTTGAAAATAAATGATAGATTTATAACCAACGCCGCCAAGTGGGACATTCACCTGCTTGGCGGTATTTTTCTGTTGATATATTTTTATATTCGTGCTAAAATTGTTTTGCAGGAAAATAAAATTAAATCCAAAAGGAGCGGCTATGAAAATCCTTATCACAGGCGGAACTACATTTGTAAGTAAATACGAAGCGGAATATTTTGTTGCGAAAGGTAATGATGTTACCGTTATCAACCGCGGTAGCAGACCGCAAGTAACCGGTGTAACTCATATAAACTGTGACAGAACATCTTTAGGCGACAGGCTCAACGGCAAGCGCTTTGACTTGATCCTCGATATCACTGCCTATACAGAAGAACATATCAAAACCATGCTTGATTCCGGCGTTATCTTTGATGATTACATTTTCATCAGCTCGAGCGCTGTTTATCCCGAAACCAACCCGCAGCCCTTTACAGAGGAACAGCCCTGTGGTTATAATTCCGTTTGGGGCGATTACGGAATGAATAAGCTGAAAGCAGAGCAATACTTGCAAGCAAATGTGCCGAATGCCTACATTCTCCGTCCTCCGTATTTCTACGGTATATATGAGAATTTATACCGTGAAGCGGTTCCGTTTGACTGCGCTATGCAGGACAGACCGTTCTATATTCCTCAAAACGGAGATATGAAGCTGCAATTATTCAATGTTTCTGACCTCTGCCGCTTCGTTGAAATCCTGATAGATAAACGCCCAAAAGATCACGTTTTTAATGTCGGAAATAAGGATATTGTAACCATCAAAGAATGGGTTGAGCTATGCTATAAAGCAGTAGGCAAGACGGCTGTATTTGTCGGCGTGGACAAAGAAATTCCGCAGAGAGATTACTTTTGTTTCTACGATTATGAATATGTGCTTGACGTCAGTAAACAAAATGAGCTGATGCCCGATACCGTTCCTCTCGAACAGGGCTTGAAAAAGGAATTTGAGTGGTACAAGAATAACCTCAACAGTATTTATAACCGCAAGCCGTATATGGAATATATTGATAACAATTTGGTGAAAAAATGAATTTGCAATATAGAAAAGCCGATCCCGATGAAGCGGAGAAGGTTTGTTACATTGTACAACATACAAAAGCGGTCATTTATCCCGATTATTACACACAGGCTGTAGTTGATTATTTTGGCAGGCTACACAGCCTTCATAATATCAAAAGCGATATCGAGCAAGGTAGAATCGGCGTTTTGGTGAAGGACAGCGAGATTGTCGGTACAGGCAGTAACACCGATAATCATATCACAAGGGTTTATGTTTTGCCCGAGTATCAAGGGCAGGGATTCGGCAGTATGATTATGGACGAACTGGAAAAAGAAATCTTTAAAAGCTACGAATACTGCGAACTTGACGCTTCCTTACCTGCTTGTGTTTTTTATGAGAACAGAGGTTATAAAACCGTCAAGCACGTCAAATATGACATCGGCAGCGGAAAGTGTATGATCTATGAGATAATGAGGAAAAGCTATGACAATAAGAGAAATCAAAGATAACGAATTGAGCGCTTTGCTTGAATTATACACCCACCTACACGAGCTTGGTGTACCTGAAAACAACGAACATTTACAAAACACTTGGTCTGAAATATTTAATGATGTTAATCATCATATTATTGTCTGTGAGTTTGACGGTAAAATCATATCTTCTTGCGTATGTGTGATTATCCCTAATCTGACAAGAAATGTCCGTCCGTATGCTTTTATAGAAAATGTTGTTACACACGCCGATTACAGAGGAAAGGGCTACGCGACCGCCTGTTTGAATTATGCAAAAGAGTTAGCGGTCAAGGATGATTGTTATAAGATGATGTTGCTTACAGGCTCTAAAAATGAAAGAACCCTGAATTTCTATAAAAGAGCGGGTTATAACTGTACAGACAAAACAGCATTTATTCAGTGGATATAAAACCAAAACACCAACACAAGTGAGGAATAAACGATATGAGTAATCTGATCGCACACGCACTAATAAAGAACTCGATGGATGAGTTGCTAATTCTCAAAAGAACGCTAACAGAGCAAGGAAAAGAAAACTATGAGGGCGGCAAGTGGGATATTCCCGGCGGCACAGTTGAAAAGTTAGAGTTTCCATCATCAACTGCCGTGCGTGAAACGAAAGAGGAAACTAATCTGGATGTTACAGTTGAGAGGATCCTCTACGAAAAATCTAATATGGATACAAAGAAGAATCAGGTGTTTACTACTTTAATCTATTTGTGCAGCTTATCAGGCACAGATGAAACAATAGAGCTTGATTTAGAAGAACACGATGCGTACAAATGGGTGACTAAAGAAGAAATATTAGAAATTAATGATAACGACTTAGTTTCGTATATGAAGGAATTGATGAGAGTATTTTATGAAAAAGATTGAGGTATGATTTATGCTTAAACTAAGACCATACAAAAGCTGCGACGCGCAGGCGATTTCAAAATGGGTACAAAATAAGGATGTATTTACGGTTTGGGGAGGAGAACGCTTTGGCGATTACCCCATCACAGCGGAAATCATCGACAAAAAGTATCGTGAAGAGAACGGTGACTGCGCAGAGCCGGATAATTTTTACCCGTGGACCGCTTTTGATGAAAACGGAGTCGTCGGTCATTTTATTATGAGGTATATCAACGGAGATAAAAATGTGATCCGTTTCGGCTGGGTAGTTGTTGACAGCTCTGTAAGGGGAAAGGGTTACGGAACCCAAATGCTCCGCTTGGGAATAAAATACGCCTTTGAAATACTCGGCGCACAGAAGGTAACAATAGGCGTTTTTGAAAACAATACGCCTGCTCACACCTGTTATAAAAAGGTGGGCTTTGTTGATGTGGATGTAGTGAAAGACGGGCGTTGGAATATCATTGAAATGGAAATCAATAAATAATAGGTCAGAAAAGATGTGTAATTATGAAACTAAATCATATTGATAAAGGAAATGATTTTGACTTCGGCAGGACGTCCGATAACTACGCCAAATTCCGCGATATTTATCCTGCAAGTATGTACCAAAAGCTTATAAACTTCGGCATAGGGCAGAGGGGTCAAAAAATCCTTGACCTCGGCAGCGGCACAGCTGTTTTGCCGATAAATCTAAGTCAGACAGGAGCAGTATTCACCGCGACCGATATATCCCAAGACCAAATCGAATACGGTAAATCGCTTGTCAAAAGCAAAGGGATAAGCAATATTGATTTTAAGGTTTGCTCCGCCGAGGACACCGGCTTTGAAAATAACAGCTTTGATGTTGTGACGGCTGTCCAGTGCTTTCATTATTTTGACGCAGAGAAAGCGGCTAATGAGATATATAGAATCCTTAAACCGAACGGCTTGTTTTGCAAGACTTTTATGGACTGGCTGCCTTATGAAGACGAAGTGATAGGCGAGATGGAAAACCTTGTATTAAAATACAACCCCGATTGGAACGGCAAAGGCTTTAACCAATTTGAATATAGCTATCCAAGCTGGGCAAAAGGCAAATTTGACATCGACACCATTCATTCCTACAATGCCGTTCTTGAATTCTCCAAAGAGGATTGGCTCGGCAGAGTTTTGACCTGCCGCGGAGTCGGCGCGAGCCTGAGCGATGATAAGATAAAGGAATTTGAAGCGGAGTACAGAGAAATGCTCAATAAATACCCCGAACCGCTCAAATTAAAACACCAAATACATATTGAAATATACAGGAGGAAATGATTATGATACCAAACGACCCTATGATTTTGCTCAGCTTTATCAACACAAAGCTGCGTGATGATTACAAAAGCCTTGATTTACTCTGTGATGATCTGCAGTTAGACAAAGCCGAGCTTGAAGCAAAGCTCTCATCAATAGATTATAAATACGACCCCGAGCTAAATAAATTCATTTAGTTATACCATTTTTCAGATACTTTCTTATTAAGAGAAATATAACCCCACGACATAAAATACGCGCAGGAGTAGATTATCACTCCCGCAAGCAAAACGTACCACAGCGGGCGGGTATTGACCTCTAAAAACGAATACGGTATCTTATCCTGAGGAATAAATCCCCAAAGTATCAAATTGATGATTATTACGGCGTAAATAGTTATCAGCGCCGAGCCGTTAAAGCGCATTATCGGCTTGATCTCAGCTTCCGGAGGTTCGGCGATCAAAAACGATACTATCGTCAAGCTCGGGATAATAACGTGCATATTAAAGGAATCATATTTTAAAATATTCGGTTTATCGGGAATAAAGGGAAATAAAGATATAATGATCACCAGCGCGATTATGCTTTCGGTTACTACAGATGTCAGCCGCAAATAATAAAACTTTCCGCTGATTATATCTTCGCCCTTAATGAGCTCCGCAAGGCTGATTATTGCAGTGATCATTGAGATTATTGAGGTAAACAGCGTGCCGTTTATCGTCATAAACCTGAAATCTGACAAAAAATCCCAGTTCATATCCTCAACAACAGATATCAAAATCGAGCAAAACCCCAAAACCGATATAGTTGATCCGATTATTATGTTAAGCTGTTTTTTGTATCTGAATCTTGTTTTGATGTATTCAATGCTTTTTGAGGTAGATATTTCATTCATTTACTCTGCTCCTAATTCGTTATCACATATTAATGATTTGCAGAATAAAAAATTTAATACATAAAAAAATAATGTCATTCTCAGGAATTACCCAAGAATGACATTTCTATTTTTAATCAATATTTTCTTTGATAGCAGCCAAAAGCTCATCATAAGTATCAAAAGCGGGGAGGTCGGGGTTATCATT
>JBGULZ010000305.1:0-4106 GCA_045116595.1 Ruminococcus sp.
AATGACAGCATAGCTTTAATTATTCTTCCGACTCAAAAACAAACTCGTTTTCCTTGTAGTCGCAAACGACGGTCGAGCCTTTTTCGATCTCGCCCTCGAGGATCTTCTCGCTGAGCTTATCTTCGATCTCGCTTTGGATAGCGCGGCGGAGCGGCCTTGCGCCGTAGGCGTCGTCAAAGCCCTTGTCGGCGATGGCGGTAACGGCCTCGTCGGTAAAGCTTATCTTGATGTCGATGTCCCCGAGCCTTTTTGCGAGGGTGTCGAGCATCTTTGAGGCGATCTCCTTGATCTCGTCCTGAGTCAGCTTGTTGAACACGATGATGTCGTCAACGCGATTGAGAAATTCGGGACGGAACACGTTCCTGAGCTCCTTGAGCACAAGCTCCTTGATGTCCTTGTCCTCGGTCTTTTCCTCGCCGTCCTTGAAGCCGAGCGACTTCTGCTTATCGGTGATAAGCCTTGCGCCTACGTTAGATGTCATAATGATGACGGTGTTCTTAAAGTCGACTGTCCTGCCTTGGGAATCGGTCAGTCTGCCGTCCTCCAAAATCTGGAGAAGCATATTGAACACGTCGGGATGAGCCTTTTCGATCTCGTCAAAAAGAACTACCGAGTACGGCTTTCTGCGCACCTTTTCTGTGAGCTGACCGCCCTCGTCAAAGCCGACGTAGCCCGGGGGCGATCCGATGAGCTTAGACACGGTGTGCTTTTCCATATACTCGCTCATATCGAGCCTGAGCATAGCGTTTTCGTCGCCGAACATAGCCTGAGCGAGCGCCTTGCAGAGCTCGGTTTTACCAACGCCCGTGGGGCCGAGGAAGATGAACGATCCGACGGGGCGCTTGGGATCCTTTAGCCCTACCCTGCCGCGGCGAATAGCCCTCGCGATAGAGCTTACGGCCTCGTCCTGTCCTACGACTCTCTCGTGGAGCACCTGCTCCATATTGAGCAGACGTTCGCTCTCCTCCTTGGTGAGCTGAACAACGGGGATACCCGTCCAGTCAGATACGATCTTCGCGATCACCTCGGCGTCAACGCTGCCGCAGTTTTCCTTTTGATCCTGCTGCCAGTTCTTCTTTGCCTTTTCGAGCTTTTCCTTGAGCTCGTTCTGCTCATCTCTGAGCTTTGCCGCGCGCTCAAAGTCCTGCTCGTCGATCGCGCTCGCCTTCTCCTTTTCGTAGTCCTCGATCTGAGCCTCAAGCTCCTTGACGTTATCGGGAGAGGTCAGGGTTTTCAACCTGATTTTTGACGCGCCCTCGTCGATGAGGTCGATCGCCTTGTCGGGCAGATACCTATCCGCGATGTACCTTGAAGAGAGGTTTACAGCCGCCTCGATAGCCTCGTCGGTGATCTTTACCTTATGGTGGGCTTCGTAGCGGTCGCGCAGACCCTTCAAGATCTCGATAGCCTGCTCAACAGTCGGCTCGCCGACCTTAACGGGCTGGAAACGCCTTTCAAGCGCGGCGTCCTTTTCTATGTGCTTGCGATACTCGTTAAGGGTAGTCGCGCCGATGACCTGAAAATCGCCTCTCGCCAGCGACGGCTTAAGGATATTAGCAGCGTCCGCGCTTCCCTCGGCAGCTCCCGCGCCGATGATGGTGTGGAGCTCGTCTATGAAAAGAATGATGTTTTTGCTGTTTTTGACCTCGTCGATCGCAGCCTTTATGCGCTCCTCAAAGTCGCCTCTGTACTTTGCGCCGGCTACCATTCCGGTGAGATCCAAAGCCACAACTCGCTTGTCGCGGAGGATCTCGGGCACTGTGCCGTTGGCGATCTCAAGCGCCAAGCCCTCGGCAACGGCGGTCTTACCTACGCCCGGCTCGCCGATGAGCACGGGGTTGTTCTTTGTGCGACGCGACAGTATCTGGATGACCCTTTCGATCTCCTTTTCTCTGCCGATTACGGGATCGATCTCGCCGTCCTTTGCCGCCTTTGTGAGGTCTCTGCCGAATTTATCGAGAGCCGAGCCCTCTTTGTTATCCTGCGAGCCGTTAGAAAATCCGTCGGACATACCGTCGGAGATACCGTCTCCGCCCTGAGCCATACTGTTTTGGATGGACTCCGCAAGGTGGTTGGGGCTTACACCCAATTCGCGCAGGAAGCTGACGGCATAGCTGTCGCCGTCTGAGATCAGCGCGAGCAAAAGGTGCTCGGTGCCGACATAGCTCTGACCGAGCTTTGCGGAAATATACGCCGCTGTCTGTAATACTCTTTTTGTTCTGGGGGTGAAAGCGTCGGCGGAAAGCCTTGTTTTGGCCGACTTTCCGTTGGTCGCGGCGATCTTGCTCTGGATAGTCTGAGCGTTTACTCCGCACTGCTCGAGAGCCGCCGCGGCAACGCCGCTGCCCTCGGCAGATAGTCCGTACAGCACGTGCTCTGTGCCGACGTATCTGTGACCCATATTCTGAGCCGCCTCAACAGCCAAGTTGAGCGCTCTGTTTGCCTTTTGTGTAAATCCCTTGAATTCAAACATAATATCAACTCCTTCTATATAAACAACTCCATTTAAAGCCTCCCCCAACACTTGTTACGGGGGAGCCTTTTAATGCTGTTAACCCAATTTTGATTTGATCAGCTTCGCTCTTTCAATATCCCTTTCGTGGGGTGAAAGGCTCTTGCCAGCGGAAACCGAGAGCGTAGCGGGCTCGATCTCCGTCATAAGGTCATCGATCACACCGGTTTTTACGTCAGTGATCTGACCCGATAATATTCCCATTCTGACGTTAGAGAGCAAGTCAAGCGCCTCGTCGTGGCTTATCACGAGAGCCGTCTTCAAAATTCCAAGGCTCCTTGCGATCGTATCCTGAACGTCGATGCTCGCGCAGAGTCTGTCTCTCGCCTGCTCCTCCTGCGACGCTAACTGCAGGGCGATATTTTTGAGGTTTTCTATCGCCGCCTTCTCCGAGATACCGAGAGTGACTTGATTCGAGAGCTGGTACAGCGCGCCCTTGGGCTCTGTTCCCTCGCCGTGAGCTCCGCGGATGGTAAGCCCTAATTTTGACAGGCTTCCCGCGATACGGCTGATCGCCCTGCTCTTTTCGAGCGCGGGCAGGTGGAGCATTACCGAAGCCCTCATACCCGTGCCGAGGTTCGTCGGGCACTGGGTTAGGTAGCCGAGCTTTTCGTCAAACGCGAACTCCAAGTTCTCGTCGAGCAGGGTGTCGAGCTTGTCGGCGGTGTCGTAGACATCCTCGAGCGCCAAGCCCTTTTTGATGACCTGCAGGCGGATGTGATCCTCCTCGTTTATCATAATGCTAAGGCTTCTGTCCTTGCTCAAAAGCAGCGCCCGGCCTGTGGTATCGCTGATAAATTCGGGGCTGACAAGCCTTTTTTCAACGAGCGATACACCCTGAGTCGGCGATAAGCTGTCAAGCTCGATAAACTCAAAATCGTTTTGCAAAGCGCTGTTGCTCTGCGTAATGGCGGCGCGGACATTTTCGCTCACCTTTTGCTTTCCCTGCTCGCTGAGCTTGCACGGAAACGGGTAATCCTTAAGGTTCCTTGCGAGCCTTACTCTTGTTGAAATGATGATGTCGCTCATGATCACGCCTCCATTCCTTTTATCTGATCCCTGAGCTCGGCGGCGCGCTCAAAGTTTTGCTGCTCCACCGCTTTATCGAGCTCGGTTTTAAGCTGACTGATCTTGTCCTCTTTTGTGGGTTCGGGCTTTGCCTTTTCCGCCTTTGCGGAAGGGCTGTTTTTGCCGCAGTGAGTGGTGTTTCCGTGGATCCTGCGGATCGAGGGATACAGCCTGTCGGCAAAGAGCTCATAGCACTTTGCGCAGCCCACATGTCCTGTCTTTGCGATCTCGGAATAAGTGCTGCCGCAGAACTCGCAGCGGGTTGCCTGAGTCCGAGCCGGCAGAACGTTGCCGAAAAAGCTTCCCAAAAAGCCCGAAAATTCGTTCTCAAAATCCGAGAACACGTTGGTATAGCCCATCTTATGGGCGCAGTCGGCGCAAAGGTCAAACTCCTTGAACTCGCCGTTTACAATTGTTTTTACATGGGTGTTGGCGTTATCAGCGCCGCATTTTTGACACTTCATAAAACTTTCCTCCTAAATCAACCGTTTGTAGGGGCGAGCATTGCTCGCCCGCGGGCGGTCAA
>JBGULZ010000306.1:0-3938 GCA_045116595.1 Ruminococcus sp.
TGATTCCCTTTTTAAGGGAAATGTCACGAAGTGACAAAAGGTTTGCCGACGTGCTAAGGTTGCCGACGTGCTAAGGTCCGCCCCTACAATAGGCAAGAAAAACAAGGAGAAAACGGCGAGGACGCCCCCTCAGTCACTAACGTGACAGCTCCCCCGTAACAAGTGACGGGGGAGCCTTTAAATGCGGTTAATTTTTATTTATTTAAGCGCGTCAATAGCGGCTTTGATCAGCGCGATCTTCTCACGCTCTTTTTCCGCCTGCGCCTTTACCTTTTCAACTACGGCGGCGGGAGCCTTTGATACAAAGCCCTGGTTTTTGAGCTTGCCCTCGCTTTGAGCAAGGCGCTTTTTGACCTGCTCAAACTCCTTGTGGAGTCTTTCGAGCTCGGCTGCCTTGTCAACCAGCTCGTCGAGCGGGATATAGATCTTCGCGTCGGCGGTTACGACCGTTACCGCGTCCTCGATGTCGAACGAATCGGCGACCTCTACCTCGCTCGCGGAGGCGAGCTTTATGATAAACGCGCTGCCGGTCTTAAAAGTATTTTTAAACTTTGTCGCGATATAAACCTTTGCCTTGCGCGAAGGCGGAACGTTCATCTCGCTGCGGCGGTTACGGATCGCGCGGATAGCGTCCATAACGCGGATCATCTCGGTCTCTTCCTCGGGGAAGTCAAACTCGGGCTTGTAGGTCGGATATTCGCTGAGCATTATCGTCTCGCCCTCGTGGGGGATGGTCTGCCAGATCTGCTCGGTTATGTACGGCATAAACGGATGGAGCAGTCTGAGGATCTGATCGAGCACATACAACAGTACCTGCTCGGCAGACAAAAAGTTTTCTTCGCCGTCGAAGAACAACCTCGCCTTGACGAACTCGATATACCAGTCGCAGTAGCAATCCCAAATAAATTCATAGACCTTTTGTACCGCGATACCGAGCTCAAATTTTTCGATGTTCTCGTTGACCTCTTTTGCTACATAGTTGAGCAAAGAGAGTATCCACTTGTCCTCGGTATGGAGCACTTCGGGAAGCTCGTTTTTGACCTCGTGGTCGTCGATGTTCATATGAACAAAGCGCGAGGCGTTCCAGAGCTTGTTGGCAAAGTTCGAGCAAGCCTCGATCTTCTTCTCTGAGTAGCGGATATCGTTTCCGGGTGAGTTACCGGTTACGAGCATAAGCCTGAGCGCGTCCGCGCCGTGCTTTTCGATGACCTCGAGCGGGTCAACGCCGTTGCCGAGTGACTTTGACATCTTTCTGCCGAGCTCATCGCGGACGATACCGTGGATAAATACGGTGTCAAACGGAACCTCTCCGGTGTGTTCAAGGGCGGAGAATACCATTCTCGCGACCCAGAAGAATATGATATCGTAACCCGTAACAAGTGTGTTTGTGGGGTAGAAGTATTTTAGATCTTCGGTGTTCTCAGGCCATCCGAGGGTCGAGAACGGCCAGAGCGCTGAGCTGAACCAGGTGTCAAGGGTGTCCTCGTCCTGAGTCAAATGAGTACAGCCGCACTTGGGACATTTTTTGGGAGCTTCTTTTGCTACGACTACCTCGCCGCATTCGTCGCAGTAGTACGCGGGGATCCTGTGACCCCACCAGAGCTGGCGCGAGATACACCAGTCCTTGATGTTCTCCATCCAGTTGAAATATATCTTTTCAAAACGCTCGGGAACAAACCTTGTGTCCTTGTCCTTGACCGCCTTGATAGCGGGCTTTGCGAGCGGTTCCATCCTTACGAACCACTGCTTTGAGACCATCGGCTCGATGGTAGTGTGGCAGCGGTAGCAGGTTCCTACGTCGTGGGTGTGGGGCTTGACCTCTTTGAGCTGACCGAGCGCGGTGAGGTCGTCAACGATAGCCTTCCTCGCGTCCATAGTCGCCATACCTGCGTACTTGCCGCAGTCGAGCACCTCGGGCTCGTTCTCGGCGAGGTTGCCCTTAGCCTTTAGCTCCTCGTAAGCCTTAACGTCCTCGGCGCCGGTCATAAAGCCGTCGTAGGTGAATACGCGGACGATCGGCAGACTGCAGCGCTGACCTACCTCGTAGTCGTTCGGGTCGTGGGCGGGTGTGATCTTTACAACGCCCGTACCCTTTTCCATATCGGCGTGCTCGTCGCACACGATGGGGATGACCTTGTTGAGCAGCGGCAGGATAACGTGGCAGCCGTGCAGGTGCTTATATCTTTCGTCGTCTTTATTTATCGCAACGGCGGTATCGCCGAGCATAGTCTCGGGACGGGTGGTGGCGATCTCCAAAAATTCGCCTGTCTCCTGTACCTTGTAGAGGATGTGCCAGAAATGACCCTGCTGCTCCTCGTACTCGACCTCCGCGTCGGAGATTGAGGTGTTGCAGTGCGGACACCAGTTTACCATACGGTTGCCGCGGTAGATCTTGCCCTCGTTGTATAGCTTTACAAAAACCTCTTTTACCGCGTCAGAGCAGCCCTCGTCCATCGTAAAGCGCTCGCGGCTCCAGTCGCAGCTTACGCCCAGCTTGCGCAGCTGAGTTGTGATCCTTCCGCCGTATTCGCGCTTCCAGTCCCACGCGCGCTCAAGGAATTTTTCGCGTCCCAAATCGTCCTTAGAAACGCCCTCCTTGCGCATAGCCTCAACGATCTTCGCCTCGGTAGCGATAGAAGCGTGGTCGGTTCCGGGCAGCCAAAGCGCGGAATAACCCGACATCCTTCTCCAGCGGATAAGGATATCCTGCAAGGTCTCGTCAAGCGCGTGGCCGATGTGCAGCTGGCCTGTGATGTTCGGCGGCGGCATAACAATAGTATAGGGCTTTTTGTCCGGATCCACCTCCGCGTGAAAGTAGTTCCCTTTTATCCAAAAGTCGTAGATTTTGTCCTCAAATTCGGAGGGCTTGTAATTTTTTGCAAGCTCCTGTGCCATAAAATCACTCCTTAAATTACTTCATAATTAGATATACCCTACTATTATCGCACTATCGGCAGAGTTTGTCAAGGTTTTGCGTGGTGTTTCATCTATAGCGGCAGGGGTCGTGTTTTGACCGACCCGCGGGTTGTGAATAAAAGATTGGTTTTCAATCTCGGGTCGGTCAGAGACCGACCCCTACGAATAAGGCTTATTTAAAAAACGCGAAAAAAAGGACAGCCGCGCGGCTGCCCTCTTGGTTATCTGTAAAAATACGGATTGCTGTTGCTGTAATAATCGCTGCTATGGTCGATTTTGCCGTCCGCTTTCAGAACGCCGATCTCTTTGAGCGCGGCGGTCGTGTTTGTATATCCGGGATAGACAGTCGCGTTATGCGCTTCTCCATAGGTCCCATCGATCACAGAGTACATCTTTTTGAACAGCGAGCCTTCGGCGCTGTTATATTCCGGCTCGAACCTTATCACCATAGTCATTTTTGCGTCCGCGTCGGCGAACTGAGTACCGACCTCTTCCACATCCTTGCGGTAGGCTTCAAGAACCTTTATCATATCCGCCCTTGCCTTTTCCGCGCTGATGTTTTCACTCTCGGAAATATAGATGTTATCCTGCGAGGCATAGGTGGATTTATCCGTGTAGAACACCTGAAGATCTAATGATTTGATTTTCTTGGGGTCGGCGTTCATTATCGCGCTGTAGTTTTTGAAATATGTATCGGAATTAGTTATCCTTGAAGCCGCGCCGGTATCCAAATCAAGTGTTAAATCGCTGAAGCTGTTGTACGTCAGTGTTAAGTCGTAATATCTGTAAACAAGCATACCGTTATTCAGCCTGTAGGCTATGCAGTAGCCGTCATTTGAATATTCGGACGGGATATTGCTCATGAGCATATTTATCCACACAGAGCTGAATTTTTCGTTTGATTCTTTGCCGGCGAGTTTTACTGCCGAGCGGTGGAAGTTACGGATAGCCTTGACGTCTGCGCTGTCATCGTAATCGTCCGACGCCATACGCGCCAGCCCCAAAGCGCCCTTTGTCTTGGC
>JBGULZ010000307.1:0-4995 GCA_045116595.1 Ruminococcus sp.
AATAATAATCTCTTCAGAAATTAGTTCGTATATCAGTTTTTTCACACGTGAGGTTTTGACTCCCAACAGGTCAGACAATTCTGCTACGCTGCCTTCGACGTGGTCGGTCAAGTATTCGATAATCATTGATTTTTGTGCGGCTGATTTTATCGTTCCTTTTTTATCGTCACTTTTTATCGTCACTTTTTTATCGTCACTTTTTGTCAAAGGTAACGATAACACAATACGATTCGGATCAAAGAACTGATTGATTACCGGCTCATCCCATCCTTGTTCCTTCCATGTATACAGAATACTCGGAATTCCGCTGCCTGCGCGTTCACCAATATCAATAAGATTCAGCATTTTCATCATCACGCTGTTGCGCGGGTCGGAAAAACCACCGCTCTTCGCAGTCGCTACTTCAATTCTAAAATCACCGGGATTGGAAAACTCTATGCTGTTTCTTCGCTTGATGACAACAAGTCCTCCTTTTCCGTAATAATCCGCGTTAACTATACAGTTTGCCAAAGCCTCGCGAACCGCCTTATGCACCGGTGTGTCATCCACGCGAAAAGCTCCTTCCATCTCAAACGGAACCTTCAAATCGAGCTGTATCTTGTTATAAACCCGAAAGAAAAAATCAAGTACATTACCGCTCCAATCACCGGATGAAGATACAATACGATCCGTCCAGCGATGTGTATCATCGTACTCCTCGCGATAATCCAAAAAGTACAGAGGGTACTCACGCACGATATCATATTCATTACCAAACATCAGCAATCCGGCAGAGGTAGGATGCTTCTTTCCGTCTTCTCCGAGCGCCACAGCTCCGATTTTCCAAAGGAATTCTTCCGGTTCAAGTTGCTCCCATACGTGTCCGGGTCTGGAGACATTCATACGCTGACGGTAAGCACGGACGCTGTCCTTATTGAATATGCTCATATCCATATTCTCAATGACAAGCATATCCTGGGTTTTTACCGAAGCGTCACGCACCATCGCCTGATACTCTTCTTTTGTACACTTATAGTCACCTTCGCCGTTGCGACGGTAGGTATTCAGCGGATTGCCGTCTACATAGACAGGCTTATAGGCTCGTTCTGCTCTGGGAACGGTAATCACAATAATATGATTACCTTCAACAACTTCGATGGTCACATCTTTAGACGAAAGGATATTAACGCTGACCTTGTTTGGGTTGTTAACAATATCCCAAAACTCTTTGACCAACTTTTCAGGGTCGGGCAAATCGACTGTATGCAGAGTCTTGTCTTTGAACTCTTCAACCCCAAGCATAATTATTCCGCCCAGCGTGTTTGCAAAAGCAGAGTAAGTCTCCCATAAACTTTTCGGAAGACCTCCCAGCGCCCTCTTAGCTTCAATACGGTTATTCTCTCTATACTTATCGAGGTGACTGAAATCAATCATGACTTGCCTCCGAATCCTGAATGAACTCCATAATATCATTAATAGAGCAATCTAACGTCTGACATATTTTCCCTAAGACTTCTGTTGACACATCTTTTCCACGTGAAAGTTGACCTAACGCATAATGAGTAATCCCCGCTTCACGCTCTAAATCAATTTTCTTCATATCTTTATCAATTAACAGTTTCCAGAGTTTTTTATAACAAACCGCCATATTAAAACCCCCAGTAAATATCGTTTGATATTATTATATACACTTTACTATATTTTTTCAATGCTTTTGGATGAAAATCATCCTTTTACAAACAATCGATTTATAACTTTTTTTCTAAATATCCTGACAATACTTTTTAAATTCCACAAAAATCCAGTGCAAAATCTGCTCGACCTACAAATCGCGAGAAATGGGCTGTGTGGGGTTTTGTGTTTTTGCCGTATTCGTATAGCAGAAACTGCCGTAAATCGGGTGTTGGCGGTTTGTGGAGGCGAGAGGGGCGGATTTGCGGTCGTTATGAAGATTGCTTGTCTTTGCGCTTGCGGTTTGGGAAATATGCCTCGTTCCAGTCGATATATTCCTCTACGGTGATTTTGCCGTTGGAGCAATCGTCGCGCTTGGTTAGGGCTGCGTATTTCCATTTCTTGAATTCAGGCTGCTTGATTTGATTGACCTTCACTCGCGCGGAATAGCGGCGGTAATATTTTCGATAGATCGGCAGGGCTTTGTTCTCTGCCATTTTATTTTTGTAGTTCTCCTCAGCGGCGAGGTCACGGCAGGTGCGTATCTCACCGAAATGTATACGATTACAATACCGCGCGTCATAGTTTCCTTTGACCGTAAAAAATTGTCCGCAGCGTTCGCAGCGTTTCAGCTTCACTCCATACTCGACCAGCTTGTTAAACTCTAACTCCAAAAACTCGTGCAAGCTCTCACAACGGTAACGGATAACCGGATTATGGTCGTAGTTGTGGAAATACATCAAGGTGTACGCTTCGATGTTATGCTCGCGCGCAAAATCGGCAAGCACTAACGGATCATAATCAGCTGAGGTTTTCTTATCGCCCATAAGCAATCGCTGCTCTTCGTTGAACTCGACGAAGGGCGGCATTTTCTTTATCTTGCGGTAGAGATAATAGCGCACGGCAGGAGTCATATCACCCAACACATCAGGATGAAACTTGGAATCAAAACAAAACTCCAAAACCTCTTTATATTCCTGCTGCAGCGTTTTCAGATATTGAAAATAATCATCCATCGCTTCCGAAATATCCGCGCCGTTTTTTATGCTCGGAGGAAACAACGCGGAAGCGGTTGAACCGAATGCAAGATAATTTATCAATTCCTTATACGCGCGGTAAGATATGAATTGGTTGATGCTGTCCTGCATATTGCTGTCTACGTCCGGCAATTCAAACTCCTCATATTTGTACAATCTAAGTTCGACCTCATCATACAGCGAATCAAAATCCGCGTACATAAATTCAAACAGCGCCTCACCTAACGGAACAGTAACTATGCTGCCGCTCAGCGGATCGTTTTTCTGCTGTGGTTTGATATCTGAGTGTCGCTCGTAGAAAACTCTTTCAAACTCGTCGATCTCTTTTGAATCGACAGGAAACCGAATGCGATCCAGCCACTCCGAATTATCATCATCACTGTTTGTCTGCAAGGGTTTCATCTGCTCTTCTGCTTCGATACAGAGCGCGACAAATTCATCATCATTGGTTTTCATCAGCTCGGTTGTGTTGTTTTCCGGATGGTAGGTCGCGTAAACCATACCATCTGCAAACGAAACATTTTCCGTGCCTGTTCTCTTTAGTAGATACTCTTCGTAGTCGGACAACTCGTAGTTTTTCAATTCCATCAGCGCACCTCTTTTGTACAATGCAAATTCTTCGATAATTCATCAATTTAACTGTGTCTAATTTATATTGTACAAAAGTATTGTAATTCTGTCAATCCCCGTTATAATGATAATACGGACGTTCGAAAATCAATGAATGAGGTGTTGAAGTGAAAAAGCATAAGGACTATTTTATGTTACCGAATAAGATTTTTGATTTGGAATTGAAACCGCGCGACTTCATTGTGTACAGTTGTCTGGTGCGGCACAAGGACAACGAAACGCACACTTGTTTTCCATCGCGCAAGTTGATTGCGAAGGAATGCTGTATCACATTGAGAACGGTCGATAAAGCATTGGCGAGTTTGCAAAACCTTGCTCTGATTGATTTACAGAACAGAAAAAGAATGAACGGCAGCAACACGACAAATCTTTATACGATCACTGTGCTCTTAGAGAAAGCTTCATAAATTACTGCACCTACTGTAAACTCTGCTTAACAAATAACTATACCCATAGAACTATACAGAGATACAGCAGAAGAAGATAAAAGCATGGTTTCAATTTTTGAAAAATCAAAGCATTTATGCCCGGTCGAAAAGCAAGCAGGAGAAAGCCCGACGCCTATTTGGTGCGACGGACGGTTCACATCAGCCGGCAATGCCGACTGTTAAGCCATTTTTCAAGGTTTGGGATTTTGAAAAACTGTGCGTCAATTATGGGGCTTGACGCTTATGAAAGCGCTTTCAAAAACGAATAAACTCAAAAAGTCAGTGTTTAAGCCGAAATCAGACAGCGCTTTTGCTGACGTAATTGCAAAAAACGGAGGTTTTGAATGAATAACGAGGACAGAAAGGAACGGTTTACTTTGTGGATGAAACACTCCACATTTGAAAAGGTCGAGGAGAATTACCGCGAGGATAACTGTCAGAAGAAAAGCGAGTTCATTGAAAATGCAGTAAATTTTTACTGCGGATATTTGAAAATGAATTCGAGCGAACCGTTTCTCTCCACTGTCTTGAGAGAAACATTGAAGAAATTAATCAAAGCAAGCGATGACAGAATCAGCAGATTGCTCTTCAAAATTGCGGTGGAGCTTGCCATCACTATGAATGTTGTCGCCGCCAATCAATGCGTAGATAAACAAGTGCTCAACTCCCTACGCGGCGAGTGCGTTAAGGAAGTCAAGAAAACGAACGGTATATTTACATTTGATGAAGCCGACAACTGGCAGAAAGGATTGTGATTATTTGTAATTTTATAGGAAATAATAACCATGAGGTGACAAACTATCAGAATCGAGGTAAAGGAAAAGTCGAAGCTGGTTTTGTTTTATTTGAATCAAAAAGAATCCGCCGACGGAAAGATATTGAAATCGATTGAGGACAACGCACAAGCCTTGAAAAAACTTTCTTATCTTTCTGTTGTGGTGGAATCGGGCGAGAACGATTTGGCGGACAGTCTTTACTGTCTGATGAAACAAAACCGCAAGGCTGCCTCCGAAAAACTCTCGGCGTGAATTCGGGCGCACGCCGCCCGATTACATACCATTATTTACCTGCGATTATTGTCTGGATATTCAAAAAACTGTGTGATACAATGTTGTCAATAAACGCATCGGAGTTGATAGAATGACTGAAAAATTCTATATTGCCGCCTACTGCCGTATATCGGTGGACGACGAGATAAACAAGGAAAACACCTCGATCGAAAACCAAAAGGCGATCATCGAGGACTATGT
>JBGULZ010000308.1:0-2415 GCA_045116595.1 Ruminococcus sp.
CTGCACAACGATTTATTCATAATGGGTGAGTACATACGCAATAACCTCGGCAACGCCATTGTGTTTTACTACGGCTCTATCGCCCGCGTATACGGCAACGTCAGTAACGAAAGGCTCAAAAAAGAGCTCGCGCGTATCCTGCGCCATGAGCTGCGCCATCACAACGAGCACCTCGCGGGCTGTGATGACCTCGGTATCCTCGACGACGAGCAGATCGTAGATTATCTTAAGCGCAACGGCGTAGAACCGACTAAATAATTAAAAAACCGAAGAGTATTTTGATACCCTTCGGTTTTTTCTTTTATAGAAATATTAGATTCACGTTTCAGAATTTAAAATTAATAAAAAACAGTCCGATCAAGCAGACGACCGCGCCGACTATCTTGTTCCACGACAAGCCCTCTTTATATACAAGAAAGCCTACAAAAACAAGAATTACCGCGAGCGCACAGCCCTGAACAAGCGAGGCAGAGCTTATCGACCAGCCGGCTTTATACGCGTAGATAAACCCGACCTCGAGCCCGACTATCACCAATCCGAGAACAAACGGCGCCCAGTTTAGCTTGCCGAGCTCCTTAAAGATATTGGCGTTTTTGTTCAACACATAGTAAATAACGATACTGATCACCGCGCCTACGGTATAGGTAACGGCGAGCGCCGCGAACGGATTAAGTCCGTTTGGTACGGATTTCGCGCAGATTTGATAAACGACATTCGACAGCACTACCAGTGCTATCGGCCACACATAAGAGAACATATTCTCACTCCTGATATTATTTTCGGCCTGACTTCACGGTAGGTGCCCACCCGTTATTATAATAATAACAGAATATACATTTTTTGTCTATATATGTTCTTAAACATCACTTGTGCAAATTATACATAAATCTCAACAAAAATTCTATAGTCTAAACATATTGAATAAAGAGCTATATTCTATATTAGAATTAAAACCTTGCTAAAGGTGTGATAAAATAAGTTGAATAAGTGCACCTGCAAGGAGGCATTGATTTGCTTTTTAAAAGAATTTTAACAGGAGTAATGGTATTGATCATGATTACCGGTATGAGCGCGGCTTCCGTTTCCGCGGACAAAATAACGGATTATCATTTATACGCGGCTCAGCTTGACAAATGGGCGTATAACGGCAACGATTTGGGAGCGACCTATTCCAAAAATTCCACTACCTTTAAGGTGTGGGCGCCTACAGCAGATGAGGTCAGTGTCGATATCTACGACAAGGGCAGCGAGCAAGAGGGAAGTAAGTCGATAATGACTAAGGATATGACCCTCGATGAAAAAACAGGCGTTTGGTCGGTTTCCATCAGCGGCGACCTTTCGGGCAAGTATTACACCTACTCGGTGACCTACGGAGAAGATACCAAGGTAACGGGAGATATCTACGCCAAGGGCTGCGGCGTCAACGGACAGCGCAGTATGGTCGTTAATCCCGCCGCGGTAAATCCCGAAAACTGGGAAAACGACAACCATGTTTTTGTTGCCCAGCAGACGAACGCTTCCGTCTGGGAGATCTCTGTAGCGGATTTCTCGTCCTCCAAATCGAGCGGAGTTAGCGAAGCCAACCGCGGAAAATACCTTGCGTTTACCGAAAACGGCACTACTGTCGACGGTATCCAGGGCGGCACTCCGACCTGTGTTGACTACCTCAAAAAGCTCGGCGTCAAGTACGTTCAGATAATGCCTATGTACGACTTCGGCTCTGTCGATGAGAGCAAGGACATTATGAAGCAGTACAACTGGGGCTATGATCCGGTCAACTATAACTGCCCCGAGGGCTCGTATTCGTCCGATCCTCACGACGGCAACGCAAGGATCAAGGAATGTAAGCAGATGATCCAGGCGCTACATAACGCCGGTATAGGCGTAGTGATGGACGTTGTTTATAACCACACATTTTCAACCAAGTCTTGGTTCCAGTATACCGTGCCGAATTACTACTACCGTATGAATTCCGACGGAAGCTTTTCCAACGGCTCGGCTTGCAGTAACGACACCGCGTCGGAACACCTGATGTTCAGAAAATATATGATAGATTCCGTGACCTACTGGGCAAAGGAATACCATATCGACGGCTTCCGCTTTGACCTTATGGGACTTCACGACGTTACTACTATGAACGCTATCCGTGAGGCTCTCGATAAGCTTTATGATGACGGCAGCGGCGAAAAGATACTTATGTACGGCGAGGCGTGGGATCTAAAGACCAACGCGGCTCCCGGAACCGTAATGGCGACCCAGGCAAACCTCAAAATGCTCAACTCGCGCATAGGCGCGTTTGACGATACCATCCGCGACGGTATCAAGGGTGATACCTTCGGCGGCGGAGTTGGTTTTGTACAAAACGGCTCAAAGCGCGCCGCTATAAAAACAGGCTTTTTGGGTCAGTCCGATTCA
>JBGULZ010000309.1:0-6132 GCA_045116595.1 Ruminococcus sp.
ACGGTCAAAATCCGTGCCGGAATATCCGTCATCAACGTAGGTATCGACGTGCTCGATATCGGGATGCAGCTTCAAATACTCTTTCAAAATCTCGCGCTGATTTGAAATAGACTCGCTCTCTGTTTTGTTTTTATCCAAATCCTCTTTGGAGAGTCGAATGTAAAGCGCCGCCTGCCAAGGTTGAACCTGACCCGGCTGCCCGTAATATTCTCTATAATTTTGCATAATAAACAGCCTCCATGTTTAATGGAACTCCAGCCCTGTGCGTATTAAGTTAGCAAAAGCTTTGTTGAAGCTTACCCCGCCTTCAAATTCGAGCTTGACCGCAATCTCCCCCACTTTAAATAAATACGGGTTGCCCACATGCTCGACAAACGACTTCATCTTGCTAACTGACGGCTGATCAGCATCAATATTTATATTTTTTATATCGGTAAGGCTGTTTTTATCGCAGCTTTCTATATCCGCGTTTTGCAGTTTCAAATCAGCTTTATCAAGCATAATGGCACCACCTTTCTTTTTTAGATTTTGGGCAGATCAAGGAAAAATATACTAATTAAGTAAATAAATAAAATGAGGAAACAAAAATCAGCAGACATACCGATGTGGTATGTCTGCTGATTTTCATATTCGCCGAAGCTTTGTCTGCTTATAGATAACCGGTTTTGCCTTAATTATTTAATAAGCCACCGAGCCGTAGCCTACGATATACGAGCTGTTGAGGCTGTATGTTTTTTCAGTCACGCGGGAATCATAGTATTCCTCGCCCGTCGCGTTACCTTCGCTGGTATAAACCATACCGTCCTTTACGCCGATAACTATTCCGACGTGGGTTCTGAAATCAGGTCGGCCGAAGATGATTATATCTCCGGTTTTGGGTGTGTATTTTCCCCTGTCGTGCCAGAGCTTTTTTGCCTTAAGATTATCCGCCCAAACGCCGACATTGACGTGCCATCCGTATTTGTTGAGGTCTACCCTTGCTTCACGTAAAAGCCAGCCTGCGTACATCGCGCACCATTGGTCGGGCTTCCACATTGCTTTCCAATATTTATCGCCCTTGTTGCCGTACTGCATATGCGCCAGCTCCACGATCTTTTGACGCGCCAGCTTCTTCGGGACGTAATGCACGGGAACATATGACGACCACACGCCTTCCGAGGTGCTGTTAAGCGCTCTGACCTGATAGCAATACGGTCCGATAGCGGATGTTCCGTTGTCCTCATAATATGTATTGGCGCCGCTGTAAACCCTCTGGCTCTTGTTATTGTAAAACCTTACAAGCTCATACCGCTCGGCTCCGGGAACAGCATTCCAGTGGATATAAAAACGGTCGTTTTTTGAATAGGTAATGCCGTATTTTGGAGCCGCAAGGCGCGTGACGCTTTTGATGTTTGAAACGGTGTACTCGTTGTTCGGGAAAACAGCGTGTATCTTAAAATCAAACACAACTCCCTCTTTGGGGTTAGATAGGTTCCAGTAGGTTTTAGCCGTCGGCGCAGGAGCGCAAACCCATTTATCGGAAAGGGATGTTTTGTACCAAAGATAATACTTGCAGGCTCCCGGAGCGCTCGACCAATTTATATTAATAAATTTGTCAAGGTTTCTTAACGCTCCCATTGCGGGCGTCGGCAGTCTCTTGGTCACAGGAGAATAATATCCCGGGTGATCCTTCTCGGCAACCGCTCTGATCTGAAAATAATATGTCAGTTTTGGGTCGATATTTGTGAAGGTGTGTTTTGTGCCTTCAACAAATACGCTCTTCCAGCCCGTGCCTGACTGCAGATAAAAAAGCTCGTACTTGTTCGCTTCGTCCACTTCGTCCCAAGTGACATCAACGCGGTTGTTGTTTGTATCGGTTTTCAGGTTCTTGGGCGACGGAAGCTTTTGCGTCGGGAATCTCTTGTTCACACGGGAAAAGCTGCCCTTGTAATTCTTATCGTCGATAGCTCTTATCTGAAAGAAATATGTGTAATAAGGGCTGACGTCCGTAAACGTGTGCTTTGTGCCCTCGACTATGACGCTTTTCCAGCCTGTTCCTGCCTGTTGATAGAACAGCTCATACTTATCCGCGCCGGGGGCTTCTTCCCACGTGATCTCTACGCTGTCGTCAATAGTGTTCAACGTAAAATCGGCAGGAGCAGTGAGAGTTTTTTCCGGTTCTCTCGTGCTAACGCGTGAAAAATAACCGGGGTTATCATTCCCGTCGACCGCCCTTATCTGAAAGAAATAGGTATCATACGGGCTGACATCCGTAAAAGTATGCTTAGTGCTCTCTGTAAAAACGCTTTGCCAACCTGTGCCCTTTTGCTGATAAAACAGCTGATACTTGCTCGCGTCAACGACCTCATCCCAAGTTATCTCTACGCTGTCGTCAACAGTATTCAAAATAAAGTTGCCCGGCGAAGAAAGCTTTTCGGCAGCCGATGAGGTGATCATTCCTGCTGTAAAAACAATTATTACAGTAGATAAAGTCAATAGAATTAAAGAAATACGCTTTTTCATAATCAAAAACTGTGATGCTCCTTTTGAATAAAACTAAATCAAATTTACGTTCAGTATAAATGATATCATATTATCACCGATATGATTAACCAAAATTTTCTTGTCAGTTTTGTCAACATTGCACATATCGGTTGGTTTGTCATAACTCCATAAAAGAATCCTATCCTTATTCACAAGAAAAAACGCGTGTATTTTTACCCCAAATAAAAATACACGCATTTAAATTTGTCTTGTTAACGGACAAAAGATATTGAATGGTTGATTTTTTCATTCCTCATTTCTAATTGCATTATATCATATCATTTGCAATAATGCAGCAAAAATGACATAAAAAGAAAATCCATTTGATGTTATTTTTTTACCCTCGACCATTATCTGCTAACCACTTCCCAAAATCAATATTTTTTTGATTTTGGGAAATAAGTTTTCTTGTTATAATTTTGTACTAATACCGGTTTCCGTTTTTATCTCATTTACCTATCTAAAGAGTCAAAGTATTTATGCGACAGAGTAATTTGTACTTCCTTACCGATTTCACTATTGAAAGAGCTAATTTACCTTATACCTAATTGTCAAAAAGCAGCAAAATCCATTTAATACGCATTAACTTTGATAATGCGACCAGCTCAATTCAGCAGACAGTGTCTGCTGAATTGAAAAAGAAAGATAGCTTACCTTTATAATCAATAATCAAGTGAATTTGCGTTCAGCAGAAAGTCATAAACATTCATCGTAAGGATTCCGTTTTCATCATACTGCGTCGGGACAATATCTCCTGTGATAATTATTTTCTTAAACGAGTCGCCTATCCGAGTAAACGGTCTGACTTCCTGAGTTCTTTTTTCTTCATCAGGGAGTGAATATGCCGATTGAATATAGTATCTGTGCGAGCCGAGATTGCATATAAAATCGACCTCCAACTGCTGACGGATAGCCTTTCCGTTTTTGTCTTTTTTAGCAACCGGAACCACGCCAACATCCACACTGTAGCCTCTCATTCTCAGCTCGTTATAGATCACGTTTTCCATTGCGTGCGTCGGCTCATACTGCCGGAAATTCAGCCTTGCGTTGCGCAAGCCGAGGTCTGAAAAATAATACTTCTTAGGCGTTTCAATATATGCCTTGCCCTTGATATCGTATCTGTGAGCGGATTCTACAAGGAAAGAATCTTCAAAGTAATCCAAATACTTTTTTATTGTCGTTGACGTGATTTTCGACTTTTTCACGCTGTGAAATGTGTTTTTCAGCTTTTCGGGGTTGGTAAGAGAACCAACTGACGAAGATAAAATATTCAGTAAATCCTCTAACTCATCAACATTTTTCACCCTGTTGCGCTGAACAATATCCTTGATATAAATCTCGCTGAAAAGATTATTGAGCATAGCGGCTTTATCCTGCTGATCCTCTCGTAACACCACAAGAGGAATCCCGCCATACAGCATATACCGCGAAAGTCCTTCGTATTTATCACCGTTATAAACTGACATAAATTCCGAAAAACTAAGCGGGTACATATGAACTTCATCGCCACGTCCCGCAAATTCGGTGATAATATCGCTGGACAAAAACTTGGCGTTACTACCGGTTACAAACACGTCCATATTATCCTTGCGCAGATAGCTATTCAAAACCGCTTCAAAGGCTCCGAGCAGCTGCACCTCATCGAGCAGCAGATAATACATTTCGTCGTCCATAATCCGCGAGCGGATATACTCCATAAACTTTTCGGGATCGGCTTTCTTCTTTGATGATTCAAGCTTAATCAGACTTTCACCAATCAAATACAGATCATCAGCAGAATCAAAGGCAAATCTGATGATGTGGTCTTTTTTAATACCACTTTCAATCAGATGATTATAAAACAGCGTATTCAGCAAATAAGATTTGCCGCAACGCCGAACTCCAGTGATGACCTTAATCAATCCGTTATGCTTTCTGTTTATCATCTTATTCAAATAATAATCACGTTTAATTTCCATAATCACACCTTCTAAAAGAGATTTTTGCAACTATTAACAGTTTTCTCTTTTAGAATAGCAAATATACATTCAAAAGTCAAGATTTCTAAAAGAGATTTTTGCAACCTTTTACACTTTTCTCTTTTAAGAGCAAGCAAAAGGCTATACCGGTCATTTTTTACTCTGATTCTTTTTGCTGCTCGATACTGTCGAGCATCGCCTCAAAAGCGGCGGCGTGTTTTACCTTTATTGTGATCTTGCCGCCCTCGTGGACGATGATCTTGTCTATCAGCTCCACCAGCACAGGACGTGTCAGACTGTCAATATCGCGGTATTTCATAAAATGCTCGACAAACCCGTTTTTGTGCAGATTTTCATAGTCAAGCTGCGCCTGCGCGCGCTGCAAATTTTCGATCACGATATCGAGCTTTTCGATCTTTTCATTCAAATTCGCCCTGATCCGCATATACTCCTCCTGCGTGATCAGTTCGTTCTTCCAGTCGGGGTACAGATCCGCGGCAGCTTTCAGGCTCTTTTCACGCTCTTTCTTCTTTGCCTCCAAGGTGCGCTTTATATGTTCTGACTCTTGTGTACTGTCCTGCTTTTTCATCCTGTCGATAACCTCGTCGTATTCCAGCGCAATGTTTATCATCGTCCGGATATGCGCCAAAATCGCCTTCTCGAGCCTGTCGATCCTTATCGTATGATTTGTGCAGGCGTCGGGAGATTTTTTCTGCTTGGTTGAGCACTTGTAGTAACAATAGATTTTGCCGTTTTGTTTATTGACCTTCTTGTGCATCGCTTTGCCGCAATCGGCGCAAAACAAAAAGCCCGCGAACAAATCGGCTTTTCTGTCCGACTTACGGCTGTGGATATTCCGCTTGAAAAGCGACTGCGCCTTGTCAAAGGTCTCGCGGTCGATGATCGGCTCGTGGGTGTTCTCGACGATTATCCACTCATCCTTTGGTACAGCCCTGCACTCGTGGACCTTGTAGTTTATCGTGCGGTTCACGCCCTGAACCATATTGCCGATGTACATCTGATTTTGCAGAATCCTTCGCACAGTTCTGTCACTCCACAAGCCGTCGTTATCGCTTCGCGAGTTGTAGTTGAAGCCCTTTTGCTGCTTATATAAGGTCGGGTTTGGGATTTCCATTCCGTTCAGCATTTTTACAATTCCTATAATGCTGTTGCCGCCGATAAATTCGTCGTAAATCATACGAACCACAGGAGCCGTTTCCTCGTCGATGATCAGCTTATGATAATCCCCGGGATCCTTCATATAGCCGTATGACGCGAACGCGCCGATAAACTTTCCCTGCTGTCGGTGATTGTTGAGCGTACCGCGGATATTGACAGAAGTTGAAGCGGCGTAGCTTTCATTTATTACATTGGTAACGCCGATCGAAATACAGCGCGTCGCTGCGTTCATTCCGTCACCGGCGGTATCTATCCCGTTGTTCAGAGCGATAAACCTCACGCCCAAACGGGCAAACTGGTTGTCGATCAAATCTCCGCTTTGGGTATAGTTTCTTCCGAGTCGAGCCAAATCCTTTACGATCACGCAGTTGATTTTTTTGAGTCTGACGTCCTGCATCAACCGAGTCCAGCCTGGACGGTCAAAATCCGTGCCGGAATAACCGTCGTCAACATAGGTATCGACGTGGGAGAT
>JBGULZ010000310.1:0-8507 GCA_045116595.1 Ruminococcus sp.
GCAAAAGGATACTTTTGGCGGAGGATATGCCCGTGAACGCGGAGATAATCATTATGATACTCACCTCGCGCGGGATTGAGGTCGACCACGCCGAAAACGGAAATCTCGCGGTCGAAAAATTCAAATCCAAACCCGACGGTTACTACGACGCGATCCTTATGGATATGCGTATGCCCGAGACTGACGGGCTTGAAGCGACAAAAATAATAAGGGAAACCGACAGCGAATACGCTCAAAAGATCCCGATAATCGCGCTTACCGCCAACGCCTTTGAGGAGGATGTGCAGCGCAGCCTGCAGTCGGGACTGAACGCTCATCTGTCCAAGCCCATCCAGCCCGATGTATTGTTTGAAACACTAGAAGGTTTGATAGAATAAAATTTTCAAACATAAACCACCCTCACGGCTGTAAGGGTGGTTGGTTTTTTTGCTCGCCTTCAAGTCCGGTCTCCAGCGGAAAAAATGGCGACCTGTGTTCGCGAGAAAGAAAAGTTCCTGCTCGTTTTATGCGGCGTGTATGGTGTGATTGTGCAGCGTAGCTCTCTCGCGGAAAACAGTCCACCGGACTGTTTTCTGATCGCTCGCCTTCAAGTCCGCTCGCCTTATTGCTGGTAAAATCAAATAAAGGTACCCTTAACGGGTACCTTTATTTGATGGTGCCGGCGACCGGACTTGAACCGGTACGGAGTATTAATCCGAGGGATTTTAAGTCCCTTGTGTCTGCCTATTCCACCACGCCGGCGGTTATCCTATTAGAGCCCCTCACATAAAGTAAGGGGCTCATGGTGACCCGGACGAGAATCGAACTCGTGTTACCGCCGTGAAAGGGCGGTGTCTTAACCGCTTGACCACCGGGCCGTATGGTAGCGGAAATAGGACTTGAACCTACGACACTTCGGGTATGAACCGAATGCTCTAGCCAGCTGAGCTATTCCGCCAAATATGCTGAAATTCAGCATTTATGATTATATATTAAAATAAGGGGTTTGTCAATAGCAAACCCCAAATTAAATTTTTTGATTGATTTTTGGCTTACAGCGCCGAGTAACCATAGCTGTTTACAAGCGCCTCGATTTTCTCTCCTCTTTGGCAGATCGGGCACTGGTGCGGTTTGTAGCTTTTATAGTCCGTAAGATCGTGCGGGTTAAAAATCGAGTGTACCGCGTGACCGTCACATTCGTTTACCGTCGCGAATATCGCGGAGATACCCACAACAGTACCGCCGTAGTAGTTGATCGCGTCGATCGCCGCGAGGGCGCTCTTGCCCGTAGTTACCGAAGCCGCCAAAACCAGGACGTGCTTGCCCGTGAGCATATGGATAAGGTTGTCGCGGAAAATCATCTGACCGCCGCCGACAAATTCGGGAGATACAACATAGATGGTCTGGTGGGCGTTGAGGTTTACAAAATTGTCCTGAGTCAGCTCGTTCGCGACGCAAGCGCCGATGACCTCAGTGCCGTCAAGGCATAAGATCGTGTCGACTATGGTGTTCGCGCGGTAAGCCGAAACCATCTCTTTTGCAACGGCTCTCGCTTCTGATAATCTGGTTTTTTGGGTCGTAACGTCAATGTAGTAGTTTATATGACTGTGCATCGTGGCAAAGTGTCCCTTTGTAACGCGCAGAAAAACATTCTTGTTCCTTGTTCTGATTTTAAATTCCTTTGACATAATATCCTCCTTTGCGCGGCTGTTTATGATTCTACTTTAATTTTACAACATAAAGCAATATATTGCAAGGGAATTTTGCGCGGTAATGATTTTTTATTGACAAGATAACAAGTATACATAAATCAACAGCCGCTCCGGTCGGGGCGGCTGTTTGACGTTTAAATGGTTTAGGTTTTTATCAGGCGGATAGTGAGCTCCGCTTTTTCGATTATTCTGAGGTCGTTGTCGTAGGTGCACATTTTGCGCGCCTGCTGTAAGTCGACCCAGATGTAGCTTGCGATTTCTTCCTCTTGAATCGTGACGTTGTCGGTGAACGCCTGCGCCAAGAAGAAAACGACCCTTTTGCGTATCTTGCCGAACGGGCAATATTCGCTGATCTCGCGGAAGCCGGGGGTCAGCGTTACGTCAAGCCCTGTTTCTTCCTTGATCTCGCGGATAGCGGTCTCCTGCTCGGTCTCGCCTTCCTCAATATGACCCTTGGGGAAGCTCCAGTATCTGCCGTTGTTGTTCTTGACGAGCAGCACCTTTGTGTTTTGCTTTGTCTTATGGAATATGATCGCGCCGCAGGATTTTTCGTAAAGGCAGCGGATCGATTTTAGTTTTATATTTTTAAGTCTCGCGAGTATGCGCCTGAGCTCGGGCTCATAGAAGATATCGCCGTAGCGCGCTACGATCATACGCTCCCCGGTCAGTCCGTCAAATTCGGCGACAGCAACTACGATACCGTCAAAGTAGTCGTCCGCGCCTTTTCGCGTAACAAAATACGCGCTTTTTGTTGAAGAAGATCCGTCCGTGCTGACGCGCGCGGAGTAAAGATTCTCGCTTATATTTCCGAAGATGGAAACCTTAACGTTATCCGCAATCAATTCTGCCGCCTCCTTTCCGAAAAAACTAAATGGATTTTAACGCGTCGATCTGCGACTGTGATCCCGCGCTCTTGATATCGTTGATTATCAGAACATCAGTGATACCGTTCTGCGCGCAGTAGTCGGAGAAGCTGACGCCCATCATATCAAAGTAACGGTAATCTATTACATGTACCTCGCCGTAGTTGTAGGAGAGATACGGGGCAAGCGCGTTGCCGTAATCCTCTTTTACAACGGCGATTTTTTTGTCACCCTGTGCAGCCTGTGAGCTCGAACGGATCACCGACAACGGATTGTCTCCAACAAGGAACACGCCGGTCGTAAACGTTCCGGCAGTCGCCGCCTCGTAATAGGGGCTCGGGTTTGTGAACGTGTTGCCGTTTTGGTCGGTGACGTCCATCGGCGCGTCATACGGCAAGAAGCGGTAGTGGACCGAGTCCTCACCGGCGGTCGCCGTATAGGTCGAATAGCTTCCGTAGAAACCGTCGATCGTTTTGTCCTCGCAGCTTCCCAATTCGAGCGGAGTCAGTCCCGCCGCCTTGGCAAAAGCGGAATAAGCGTAATAAGCGCCCAGGTCTGTCCAGTTGTCGTCCGATTTATAGTAGATGTAGTCGTTGGTATGTTCGCCGAGCGCGTTATACGCGTTGACCGATGTTACCCCGGAACCGAGAGAATTATTGACTGCTGTCAAAAATTCAGCCTGAGATGCGGTGACAAAGTCGCCGGTCTTTAATCTGCCGGGCAGGCACAGCTCGGTGCTGCTCGGAGCGACTATATTGTAGATCTTAAGCGAGGGATTTTTTTCCGCAAAGCTCTTGACCGCCGAGGCGTAAGCCTCCGCACTGCCGTTGTCCGGCGCGAATCTGAGATTTCCCGCGTTTTTCCAAACGCAGCATTCGCCGTAAACCTCCGCGGGAGAGTTGTCGTCTTCGACAGCTGTTTTTTTGAAATCGGATGAAGCCGCGCTTCCGCCCGAGCCGGAATTGCCGTTGGGGGTCGCTTCCGACGGAGTGGCTTTCCTGCCCTCCTGTTTGAACTTGGTCTCGGTAGAAACGTTTACGACCTTGTTTTGTCCGCCGCCGCAGCCCTTTAGCATAAAGACGAACAGAACGATCACCAAGGCAAGGATCGCTATTCCTATAATAATGATAAGCGAGCGGTTTTTGAGCATTTTAATGCGCCTTTCCCTCGCTTTTGTACGGCTGCTTTTAGGCACGGGCTTTTTGCCCGATGCTTTTTCGGCGCGGGTTTTGCTGCTGTATATTTCGTCGTCAAAGTTGTCGAGATCAAAATAATCGTCGTTATTGCGCCCGCTCATAAGCCTTTTCCTCCGTAATAATGTACATATATAATCATTATACAACAGATTGGTCGCAAAAACAACATTATTCGGCAAGAAAATTTAAAATAGTTGAGAGCCGGAAAAACTCCCGGCTCTCACAAGTTGATATTATGTTTTTATTCGTCTTTTTTGATCTTTTTGACAGAGTCAACATCAAGTATAAACCAGAACGTGCTGCCCTTGCCGAGCGTGCTCATAACTCCGTACCTTGCATTGTGAGCGTCAAGTATGCTCTTGACGATCGAAAGCCCGAGTCCCGAGCCGATAACGCCGCGGCGGTGTTCCTTGTCGACCTTATAATATCTTTCCCAGATGTCTTCGAGCTTATCCGGCGGGATACCCTCGCCGTGGTCGGTGACTTCGACCTTGACCTTTCCGTTCTTGACGGACTGGGTGACGATCACGGTCTTGTCCTCGCCGACGTGGTTGACGGCGTTGTTAACAAGGTTGTAAATGACCTGAGAGATCCTCAGCTCATCGGCGTTGATATACACGTTTTCTTTATAGTCAAAGATGATGTTGTAGCCGTCCTGCTCAATAAGCTTAGAGTATCTCGCAAAGATCTCGTTTATGCTGTCGGTCAGGCTGAACTTCTTTTTCTCCGCCTGCAGCGCGCCCGACTGCAGCTTAGAAAGGTCAAGCAGGTCGTTGACGAGCGTAGAAAGCCTTGTCGCCTCGTCAATAATGATCTGGATATTCTCGGGGGTGTTCTCTCCGGGCAGATCCCTCATAACCTCGCCGTAGCCGGTGATCATCGTCAGCGGCGTGCGCAGATCGTGAGATATATTGGCGATAAGCTCCCGCTGCAGCTTTTCGGTAGCCGCGAGCTCGGTTTTTGCGTAGTTCAGCGTTTCGTTAAGCTCCTCGACCTCAAGGTAGCCTCTCGCGTTGAATTCAACATCATAGTTCTTCTTTGCAAGCTCCTTTGCCGAGGTGTTGGTTTTTGAGATCGGCTTTGCTATCCTGCGGCTCGCGTAAAGCGAGAAAATGACCGACATAACAACAAAGGCAAACGATACCCAAACAAGCTGACCGCGCATTATTTCAAGCGTATTGCTCAGCGGAGTGAGCGATGAGGTGATAAGCAAAAATCTTTCGCTTCCGTCATCGCGCGTTATCACATTGGAGCATATGACGCTTTCGGAGGATACATCCGACTGCGAACGGTAGTGTATCTCGGTATTTGCGCTGTCATCGGTCGCGCCCGAAAAAGCGTTTCTCAGCATATCGAGCTTGCGCCGCGCAACATCTGCAACGCTGATCGTATCGATCGTCATATATGAACCGTTGTTGTTTTTCGCGCTGCGGTAGTAGGCGTAAATTTCGTGCTCCTCAATGACCAGTTCGTTCGTCGGAATATCGTATGTGCACTGGTAGAGCATTTTCATAAGCCCCGACCCCGAATCGTAAACATATACCGAGAGCGAGTTGTCGCTCGCCACATTGTCGATAGTCGTCCAAATGTTTTTGTTTTGCTCTATCGACTGCGAGATCCTCGTCGCGCCCTGCTGAACGCGGTTTGTTTTTGAATTCGTGTAGTAGGGCTTTAGAAAGAACGATTGAAAAGCCCATAGCACGATCAGTATTATCGCGCCGAACAGCAAAAAATATCCGAGCAGCTTTAGCTGGAGCGGCCAGTATTTTTTGCTAAATTTCTTCAAATCTGTATCCCACCCCTCGCAGAGTAACTATACATTTGCTGTATTCGCCAAGGCTTTTTCTGAGCAGCTTTATATGGGTGTCAAGCGTGCGTTCGTCGCCGAAGAAGTCGTAACCCCAAACCTCGCTGATAAGGCTTTCGCGGGTGAGCGCAAGCCCTTTGTTTCGTACCATATAGAACAGCAGCTCGTATTCCTTGGGAGTCATATCAACACGCTCGCCGTCAACGGTGACGATACGCGCGGAAAAATCTATCACAAGTCCCTTGTAGGTGTAAACATCCCTTTCTTTTTCTCCGGAGCTCGCGCTTGAACGCTTTATTACAGCGGCAACGCGCATCATAAGCTCCTTTGGAGAAAACGGCTTTACAACATAGTCGTCCGATCCAAGCTCAAAGCCATGGATCTTATCATATTCCTCGCCTCTTGCCGAGAGCATGATTATCGGGGTCTTGCAGAACTTTCTGATTTCGCGGCAGGCGGAAAAACCGTCCAGCTCGGGCATCATAACGTCCATGATTATAAGGTCAAAGGTGTTGTTGCGGCAGACCTCGATAGCCTGCATACCATCAACCGCTTCCTCTACCTCGTAGCCCTCAAACTCGGCGTACTTGCGGATTATTTGTCTTATTCTGTATTCGTCGTCTACAACTAATATTTTAGGCATAATATCCCTCCTATAACGATCGTACACCAATAATGTGACAATAATATGTCGAAACAGTGTTCGTTTACAGTATATCACAAAAAATCAGATATTGAAATACCTGAAAAAAAGTTTTATAATAGTACGGTATAATAAAAGTTTAACAGGGGGAATACTATGGAACCGAGGAAAATAACCTGCGGCGAGATCACCGCCGCCGTTAAAAAACTGTTTATCGACTGCAACTACTTTATCGGTGAGGATATTTTGCGCGCGCTCAGATCGGCAAAGGAAAGTGAAGAGTCACCCGTCGGCAAAAGCGTGCTCGATCAAATAATAGAAAACGATGTCTTGGCGGCAAAGGAGGAGCTCCCGCTTTGTCAGGACACCGGAATGGCAGTGCTCTTTGTAGAGTATGGCGACAAAGTCTTTGTCACTGACGGCAGCTTTGACGACGCGGTAAACGAGGGCGTACGTCAGGCGTACCGCGACGGATATCTGCGAAAGAGCGTGGTGAACGACCCCGTTTTTGACCGCGTGAATACAAAGGACAACACCCCTGCGATAATCCACACAAAGATCGTCGGCGGAGATAAAGTAAAAATCACCGCCGGCGGCAAAGGCTTCGGCAGCGAAAATATGTCCGCTATAAAAATGCTGACCCCGTCCTACGGAGCTGAGGGTGTTAAAAATTTCATTCTCGACACCGTGCGCGCGGCAGGCCCTAACCCCTGCCCTCCTATAGTTGTCGGAGTGGGGATCGGCGGAACGTTTGAACGTGCGGCACAGCTCGCTAAAAAAGCGACCTTCCGCCCGATAGACACCGAAAATCCAGATGAGCGTTATGCCGATATGGAGCGCGAGCTGTTGACCGAAATCAACAAGATGGGCTTTGGCCCCGCGGGCTTGGGCGGAAACACGACCGCGATCGGCGTAAATATCGAGACCTCGCCGACACACATCGCGGGTATGCCCGTTGCGGTGAACATCTGCTGTCACGCGGCAAGGCACGCGAGCGTTGAGATTTAAGGGGGTATTGAAGTGGCTAAAAAAATAAATCTTCCGATCACGGATGAGGATATAAAAAATCTAAAGGCGGGCGACAGCGTGCTTTTGACAGGCACGATCATCACAGGCCGTGACGCCGCGCACAAAAGACTTTACGAGCTGATAGAAAAGGGAGAGGCGCTCCCCGTTGATATAAAGGGCGAGTTGATATATTATGTAGGGCCCGCGCCCGCAAAGCCCGGTTACGCCGTAGGCCCCGCGGGGCCTACCTCGAGCTACCGTATGGACAAATACGCTCCCGCGCTGCTCGACTTGGGACTCAAGGGAATGATCGGCAAGGGCGCGCGCAGTCAGGCGGTCATCGACTCGATAGTAAAAAACAACTGCGTCTACTTTGCCGCTATCGGCGGAGCCGCCGCACTTATCGCAAAGAGCATAAAAAGCGAGGAATTGCTCTGCTATGAGGACTTGGGAACCGAAGCGATCAGGCGCTACACGGTCGAGGATTTTCCCTGCATCGTCGCAATCGACAGCGAGGGAAACAACGTTTACGAAACCGAACCAAAAAAATACGCAAAATCATAACATTTTTGCTTGCAAACATACCGTAAAAATATTATAATATAAGGTGATTAAATTTTAGGAGTAGAATTATGCCATTTATTAACGTGAAAACTAACGCGGAAATCTCCGCGGATAAAAAGCAGGAGATCGAAAACAAGCTCAGCGACGCTATCAGCCTTATCCCCGGCAAAAGCGACCGCTACCTTATGCTTGCGGTAGAGGACAACATCTCGATGATGTTCCACCGCGATACTGACAGCAACATCGCTATGGTCGAGGTAAAGATCTTCGGCAGCTCGGACAAGGGCAGCTACACAAACCTTACCCAAAGGATCTGCGAGATCCTCGACGAAGAGGCGGATATCAGCCCCGACTGCTGCTATGTCAAGTTTGAAGAAGTCTCGCTCTGGGGCTACAACGGATTTATGTTTTAGACTATTTGGATTTAGAGGTAATTTATGAAAAGCTATCGCAAGGAATTGTGGTTCAATATTCCCGCGCGCCGCAAGATCGTGCGCATTACCGAGGACGTACAGCAGGCTATCGACGAGAGCGGTATCAAAGAAGGTCTTGTGCTCGTGAACGCTATGAATATCACCGCGTCTGTCTTTATCAATGACGATGAGAGCGGTCTGCACAGCGACTACGAACGCTGGCTCGAGAAATTAGCGCCCGAAAAGCCGTACAGCCAGTATGCTCATAACGGCTTTGAGGACAATGCCGACGCTCACCTTAAGCGCACGGTAATGGGCAGAG
>JBGULZ010000311.1:0-3432 GCA_045116595.1 Ruminococcus sp.
TTCATTAATGGAAAGCTATATATGAATACTCTAGACTTTTTTCGTGGGGGTAAAAAAATGTAGCCCAGGGAGACTGGCAGGAGGGAACTTGCGGAACAATCAATAAAAATCAGTTGCGACAGTTTGGATATAGCTTTTTAAGTACAGAATTGGATATTCTTGCAAATGATAATGTTACAATGCTTAGTGATTATTATGCGTTTAATAATATTTTCTGCATGTACTCTCTTCATTATGATGATGAAAGGAGGATAGTTTATAAACCGGACGGGAAAATATATGAGTTTAACGATGAAAATGACGATGAGAAAATAGTAGTTCACATCTCAAATACAGAAGATTTTTTTCGCAAACTGGATATTGCGATAAACAAATATCTTGAAGCAAATAAAATTGAGTATGGTATTTACGGAGAAATAACATATTCATCTGCGTGGACAAACGCAGATGGAATGGGAACACGCTCTGCTTTCCATAAGGAACCGTCATATTCTTATCAAAAAGAGTGGCGCTTGTGTATTCTGCAAAAGCTGATTGGAAAATCTCCGTTCGTAATGGAAATAGGTGATTTGTCCGGTATTTCAGAGAAGATATCTATTGATACATTTGTGAATCATATAGAAGAAATATTTCCTGATTATATTATTGAAGAGCACTGTCCAGATAAGAAACAAAACGTTTATAAAACCATGGGTAGTATAAATATGATTAATCAGTTAATGTATTCTTATACAGGATTAAGTAATAGCATAACACGATCAGATAAAGCGCAGGCGGATTGGCATTATGCTCAATATTTGATTTTAAGCGACAAATACGATGAAGCAGATGCGTATTTGGAAAAACAAATGATTAAGGAAAAGGATTTAGATCATCTTGATTTAGTGGTTCAAAACAGAATGCCTGAACAATGGGTAAAAGCAACTGATGCATATATGTTTTTTATAAAAGAATGTCCCGATATTGTCAAAGCAAACGCAGAGCGCTTCTTTTTTGGTTTACATATGATTTTAATGATAAATATGAAACCTGCGGACGCAGCAAAGCTTTATTTCAAAGCTAAAGAGGAATTTGAACTAAAAGAAAATCTAATTATGTATTCGGATTTTATGTTTGCTCTTGGATTCTATGATCAGGTTTTGCCGGTATATGAAGAATTGCAAGCAGAAAACGATGATCCGATTCTTCTGTATGATTTGGCTATTGCTAACGCGTTTGTTTTAAATTTTGACAAAGCTATGGAGTATATCAATGAATTTGAAGCATACTTTTCAAATTCCGTTAGAACATCGGATAATACAAAGAAAATCAATGATATTATCGATTGTTTCAAAAACGAAAAAGCAATCCAAGAAAATAGGCAATCTCTTTTTGAAAATACAGAAGAAATAGATTTTGAAAAGATAAAAAATGGCATTAGCGGTAAATCAGTGTTAGCAGGAATCAATATTCTTTATAATATGCAAAAGAATGGTTGTATTGATTATTTAAATGAGGCTGAGGAAGTTAACATATGTCCGGCTACTGTTCAAGTGATAATAGAGGAATATATGAACACAGGAGATAGGAACATTTTTGATTTGATAATAAATCTAAAAAATATGCGAAACTTAAAAATAATATCTCCTGATATTAAAACATATATTGCGCTTGAAGTAAATCAGCAAAACACCCCGGGATATATGATAATGGAGAAAGCTTTGATGGCAGAACAAATGAATAGTATAACAGAATAAAAAGCAGTATAATAATGGAAAACCGCCGAAGCGATAATCAAATCACTTCGGCGGAAAATTTTACTGCTCCTTCAAATAACTGCATAAAACCAAAAATCCGAACGTTTCGCCGATAAGCAAAAAGTTCGGATTATTTGAGTTTGGTGGGAGAAGGTGGATTCGAACCACCGAAGCGAAGCGCAACAGATTTACAGTCTGCCCCCTTTGGCCACTCGGGAATTCTCCCATATGTAAAGCCTACCTCTTACTAAGTAGGCTTCTTGGAGCTGGTGGACGGACTTGAACCCCCGACCTGCTGATTACAAATCAGCTGCTCTACCAACTGAGCTACACCAGCATATAGCAATTCGTGCCTAATTAATATATCATAAACTAAGGCTGTTGTCAACACTTTTTTTCAAAAAACTCTGACGCGTTTTCAGCCGGCAAAGTATTATTTCTGATTTTCGGCTAAAACTATTAAAAAACCGTGGAGGAATATTAATGAGTGTAAATACAAACACGCTGAAATCTGCTTTTTCAAGCAGGGTCATACCGTCTGATATCAATAAAGGATTCAGCTTTTATGAAAAACTCGCGTTTCTTTATTTGCTTAATTTGATCGATTGGCTGTGCACCGAGGCGCTGCTTTTGAGCGGAAGATTTTATGAGGCAAACCCTTTTATGAGCGGGGTGATATCGGTTTTTTGGCAGACCTTCATCATCAAAGCCCTTTTGCCGTTTATCCTCATTGTTCTTTGCTCGATCATCTTCAAGCTTTCGGGCGCGCAAGAATACCGCTTTGCCGATGTGCTGATATATATAGGTATCGCGGTCTACGCGCTTTTGAACGTCTGGCATATTTTTAATTTTGTATTGCTCTTTTTTGTTTTTTAATGTATTATATATCTTGGCAGTTTATAAAAAGGAAGGGAGTGAGCTTATGCCGTCGTTATCCGTAAGGAACCTCGAGGTGACCTTTGTTGACAGAACGCTGTTTTCAAACGTATCATTTGATGTTGAACCGCGTGACAAAATGGGCTTTATCGGCGCTAACGGAGTCGGAAAGACCACGCTGTTCAGGGTGCTAAGCGGCGAGCTCTCGCCCACGGACGGAACAGTGGCATTTGAAAAATCGGTGCGCGTAGGGTACATGGAGCAGCACTCCTGCAAGGATCCCGAGGTCAGCGTATTCGACGAGCTGGTTTCGGTTTTCGATCATCTTAAAGAGATCGAGCGCGAAACCGCCGCGGTCACTTCCGATATTGAGAATAAAAACGGGGACATCAACGCGCTTGTCGAGCGTCAGACAGCACTGATCGAGGAGTACGAGAGCAAGGGCGGGCTGACCTATAAAAGCCGCACACGCTCGGCGCTGCTCGGGCTCGGCTTTAGTGAAAAGGATTTTGAGATGAAGGTCGGAAACCTCAGCGGAGGTCAGCGCTCAAAGCTGTGCCTTGCAAAGCTTTTGCTCTCACAGAGCAACTTTTTGCTTCTTGACGAGCCGACAAACCACCTCGATATCAAGTCCGTCGGCTGGCTCGAGGACTTTTTGCGCGACTTTAAGGGCGCTATGATAATCATCAGCCACGACCGTTATTTTCTTGACAACGTAACGAACAAAACCATTGAGCTCGAGCATCAAAAGGCTATGTGCTACAAGGGCTCTTATTCCGAATTCAAAAAGAAAAAGCAAGCCTACAACGACTCGCTAAAA
>JBGULZ010000312.1:0-2730 GCA_045116595.1 Ruminococcus sp.
ATCGCATTATTCAGGTAACAAATAATACTTCATTTAGTCGTAATTTTTCGTTAATTGATTATAGTTATTCTGATGAAAAGGATTTAAAAAGAGAAAAAACTGTAATTGGTTACTTTTATAGGAATAATGAGAATTTATCATACATGAGTAATTCAGAAGTAGTAATAAATGAAGTGAACGGCAACGAAACACATAAATCATCAATCAAAAAGATAGATTCAAGCGGAAATATTGAGACGATTAAAGATGGTTTACCATTTATTATTTCAGAATCATCAGACAATCTCTGCTATATTGATTCAAAACTTAGCAACGATTGGATTGTATTCCAGTCATACTATCGATTTAAGACTAATGTGGATGGAGAGAGCACTTTATTATCAACATTTGTTTATTATTTCAAAGATAAACTATTATGTCAAATCAATGAAACAGGAAAAATAGATTTATGGAATATATACTCTGGTACGTTAACTAAACCTATTAAAATAATGGATTGTAAAGAAAATATATATAAATCGGATTTATAACTACCCGAAAAATATAATATAAGTATTAAATATAGAGCCCCCTGTTAGTTCAATGTGAATTAACAGGGGGGTAATTTATCTTATAAAATTCAAAATCTCGGCGATAACGTTGTCGCGGCTTTTGTCGTTGAGTATTTCATGCCTGCAGCCGCCGTACAGAACAAATTTAACATCGGCGCCGTTTGCTTTCAGCTTGTCGTGGACTGTCTTTACGCCCTTGCCGAAATTGCCGACGGGGTCGTCCGCGCCGGAAACCAGCAGAATAGGCTTTTTGGTAACGCAGGAGCTGAACCAGCGGTTTGAGTTGCACTCCTGCACCAGATTGATAAGATCCTCCATAGCCGAGGCAGTAAAGTGAAAATCGTGCAGGGGGTCATTTCTGTATTTATCGCGTTCCTCTTTGATAGAGCTTATCCAGTTGAGGGGATCATCGCTGCCGAACTTTTTATTGTATGCGCCGAATGCGAGATTTTCGAGGAATTTTGAATAATAGCGCTCGCCCTTGGCTTTCTTTACGAGCTTTATTGCCGCGATCCCGGGCTGAGCAGCAGGGTTCGGGCCGCCTGTACCCATAATGATAAGTTTGTCGTTCATATCGAATTTTTCGGCGGCGAGCCTTGCAATGAACGAGCCCATGCTGTGCCCCATAAGGTAGTAGGGGAGCTGAGAGCCGTATTCCTCTCTGACCTCCTCGGCAAAGCGGTTGACGTCGTCTACAAGATGCTTCCAGCCGTTTTTGTGAGCGATAAAGCCGAGCTCGCTGCGGTCGGCGGCGGTGTGACCGTGACCGAGCTGATCGTAAGCGAAAACTATATATCCGTTTTCGGCGACCTCCCGCATAAATTCGTGATAGCGCTCGATATGCTCGATCATACCGTGAACTACCTGAAATAACCCCTTGATATCGCCGTCGGGGATATACACCTTACCGGCAAGCTGATGAATTCCGTCGGAGGATAAAACCTTTTTGTCAACTATCTGTACCATATGATTACTTCCTTTAAGTGCTTATTTTACCTGAGCCGCCTTGACTGCTTTGTGCCAGCCGCAAAGCAGTTCTTCACGCTTTTCTTTGTCCATTGACGGCTTGAATTCGACTCCGTTTTGACACAGCGACAAAAGCTCGTCCCTGTCCTTGAAAAAGCCTGCGGCAAGTCCCGCGAGGAACGCCGCTCCCGCGGCGGTAGCCTCCTGGTTCGACGGGCGGAACACTACCGTACCGGAGATATCCGCCTGGAACTGCATCAAAAAGTTGTTCGCGGCAGCTCCGCCGTCGACCCTGAGCGTTTTGATTTCGCTCGAGCTGTCGGCGACCATTGCCGAGAGCAGGTCGTTTGTCTGATACGCGATGGATTCAAGCGAAGCTCTGATTATATGCTCTATACCCGTACCGCGCGTAAGCCCCGTGATAGCGCCGCGGGCGTTCATATCCCAATACGGCGCGCCGAGCCCCGCGAACGCGGGGACAACATAAACTCCGCCGCTGTCCCTGACCTTGCCCGCAAAATATTCGCTGTCGCGCGATTCGCGGATAAGCCCGAGCTCGTCGCGGAGCCACTGGATCACCGCGCCGCCTACAAAAACGCTGCCCTCAAGCGCGTATTCGCGCGGGCGGTCTTTTTCGGTAGCCGCGACCGTGGTGATTAGTCCGTTTTTGCTGCGGACAGGTTTTTCTCCGGTGTGTTCAAGCAAAAAACAGCCCGTTCCGTAGGTGGTTTTGGCGTCGCCGCGCTTAAAGCAGCCCTGCCCGAACAGCGCCGCCTGCTGGTCGCCCGCGATACCGCAGATCGGGATATTCGCTCCCATCACGTTAGCGTAGCCGAAAACCTCGCTGCTGCTGCGGATCTCGGGGAGCATCGCTCGCGGGATATCCAAAAGCTTTAGCAGTTTATCATCCCAGTCGCCCGTTTTGAGCGAGTAGAGCATTGTGCGCGAGGCGTTAGTGCCGTCGGTCAGGTGAGCCTTGCCGTCGGTCAGCTTCCACAAAAGCCAGGTGTCGATGGTGCCGAATAGCAGCTCGCCGCTTTTTGACCGCTTGCGGTCGGGGTCGTATTTGTCGAGTATCCATTTAAGTTTAGTTCCGCTGAAATACGCGTCGGGGCGCAGACCCGTAGCTTCTTCAATGTATTCTCCGCTGCCGTTTCCTATCAGCTCCTCGCACATTTTTGAGGTGCGGCGGCACTGCCAAACGATGGCGTTG
>JBGULZ010000313.1:0-3329 GCA_045116595.1 Ruminococcus sp.
ATTATGGAGTCCAAATCGGGATTTCTGCTGCTTATCGGTATTCTTGCATCTATAATTTCGGCTACGGCATCAACGAGCTTTAAATTAGCCTGTATTTTTCTTTTTGTTTTTGTCATATGACCCGGAAACCACTGTATATTTTGCATTTCACTCATATTTATCCTCGCATTTCTCGATTAAAAAATAAAGCCTATTTCAAAAACAATGAAACAGGCTTTGCGATTTATCTGATTAATAAAGATAACCAAAGTGGTCAAACGGGAAAGCAACAACCTGAGCCTTGCCGATTACATCCTTAACGTCGATAAGACCGATCTCAGAGCTGCGGCTGTCAAGAGAAACCTGGCGGTTATCACCCATTACAAAAAGTTTTCCCTCGGGAATAACTTCGGGAATATCATAATCGGTATAGCTGCCCGAGAAGGTAGAACCCTTGATATACGGCTCGTCAATAACAACGCCGTCAACAATAATACGGTCGTTTTCAGCGTCGAGCTTTAAGGTCTGGCCTTCCTTGGCGATAACACGCTTGATGATAGGTTTTTCATACTTAGCGCCGTGAGAAATAACAACAATATCATTATTGTTAGGCTGATAAAACATATTTGTAACGACGACCTTGTCTTTTGTTTGAAGCGTATCATTCATAGATGTACCGTCAACATCGACAAGTCTGAATACAAATGTAAGACAAACTACAACGATCGCAATAGCAAAAACTATGCAGCGGATCCAGTCATAAACGCTTGCAACTCCGCCGTCGTTCTTTGCGGAAACAAAGTATTCTTTACCGTCCTTGGTTTTCATAGGCTCTTTTTCCTCAACCGGTTTCTCGGCCTTATAAATATAGTAATCATCGTCGTCAGATTTTTTACCGCGCTTTCTATCCTTATCAAGATACAACTCGGGATTGATATCTACAGCGAGGTCATAATCTTTGTTATCGTTGTTACTCAATTCGTTCACCTGCTTTACTTATAGAAAAAAGGGAACTTTAAGCAAGTCCCCTTTTTAATATTCGAGAATTTACTTACGAATCTGTTCCTTAACCTTAGCAGCCTTACCAACTCTGTCACGCAGATAGTAGAGCTTGCTTCTGCGAACCTTACCGTAACGAACAACCTTGATGTCCTTTACGTTGGGTGAATGAAGCGGGAATACTCTCTCTACTCCAACACCGTAAGCTACGCGTCTAACGGTAAATGTCTCGGCAACACCGCTGCCTCTCTTGGCGATCACAGTGCCCTCGAACATCTGAATTCTTTCTCTGTTACCTTCACGAATGTTTACTGATACTCTGATAGTATCACCGATGCCAAACTCGGGAGTAGTCTCTTTTACCGAATCGGCAACAATTGTTTTTAAAGCGTCCATTTTTTATCCTCCTAATATTTACCCAACATTCATACGAAAATCGCAGCGGACTATCGGTTCTTAAATGACGGCTTTGCCGTAATTTGAGCCACGTCGCGAGTAACGACGGAACCAAATGCCTAAATATTATACCATAAAGGAATTAATATTTCAAGCCCTTTTTTCATTTTTTTGCTTTTATGTAAAAAGCGGCTTTACAACAGTATTTTATAACATAAAACACTGAAAATCAAGGCTATTCACTGATATTTCGGAGTTTGTTCAAAAACTTTTCAAAATATTCGGGAAGTTCAGAGTCAAACTCCATATATTCATTGGTTTTCGGGTGAATAAAGCCGATTTTCTTCGCGTGCAGACATTGACCATCAAAGCTGACCTTTTCATTTTTCACTCCGTAAACCTTATCGCCTGTCACAGGATGACCTATATACGCCATATGCACTCTTATTTGATGCGTCCTGCCGGTTTCGAGCTTACATTTTATGTGTGTATATCCTTTGTAACGCCGTATTACCGTGTAATGAGTGACCGCGTTTTTACTGTTCTTTTGAGTGACGCACATCTTTTTGCGGTCGTTGGGGTTTCTGCCGATAGGAGCGTCAACTGTACCGCTTTCATTTTTAAGATTTCCGAACACAACAGCCTCATATTCCCTTGTAAATGAGTGCTCCTTGATTTGTGCGGCAAGCGATGAATGGGCAAAGTCATTTTTAGCGACGATCAACAGTCCGCTTGTGTCCTTGTCTATGCGGTGAACTATTCCCGGACGCATAACGCCGTTTATCCCCGAAAGGCTGTCGCCGCAGTGATAAAGCAAAGCGTTCACAAGTGTTCCGTCATAATTGCCCGCCGCAGGATGAACGACCATCCCCTTCGGCTTGTTTACAACAAGCAGATATTCATCCTCATAGGCAATATCAAGCGGTATGTTTTCTGCCTTGGCATCATACTCAACTGGATCGGGAACATTTACTTCAACAGTATCGCCCTCTGAAAGTTTATGTTTTTTGCTGACTCCGCATCCGTTGACAGTGACAAGCTCTTTTTCAATAAGCCCCGCGGCAGCGCTGCGCGAGATCCCCAAATCACTGTCTGCTATGAATTTATCGACTCTAATGCCGCTTTCAACGCAAATAAGCTTATGATCAGTCATTCTTTTTTACCTTTTTATTCTTGCGCGAGGGTTTGAAAAGCACATAAAAGATCAAGAGGATCACGCCGACAGTAATGCAGTAATCCGCAAAATTACAAACCGGCGGAAAAAACGAAAGGCTGATATAATCAATAACATATCCGTTGACAATTCTGTCATACAGATTGCCGAGTCCGCCACCGATTATTAATCCGGCGACTATGTAAAAGAACTTGCCGTCAGGACGTTTTTTAAACATATAAAAAATAATGGCAAAAATCATCAGAGCTGTTAAAGCGACAAAAATCCAGCGCATATCTGTAAACATACCGAATGCGACGCCTCGGTTTTCAACATAAGTTATATTCAAAACACCGCTGATAATGCTGACTGTACCGTGAGGTTTGATGTTGTTAACAATAGAACACTTGATGATCTGATCAATAAGAGCAACAAAAGCGGCTATGATCAATGCAATAACAGGCATAAATCCTCCAATGGATAAATCGGCGCAATAAAAGATCGCGCCGATTTTAATAAAATTATGATTATTTTAAGTTCTCACAACAACGCGCGCAAAGCGTCGGATGCTCGCTGTTCTGACCGACAGTCTTGCTGATCGACCAGCAGCGCTCGCATTTTTCGCCGTCAGCTTTTTCTACGCTGATCTCAAGCTCCGCGCCGTTATCCTTGACCTCGAGCTCGGATACGATAAACGCGTCCTTGAGCTCCAAACGGGCTTTTTTGAGGAAGTCAAGCTTTGTTTTACCCGCAGAAAGAGTGACCTTGCTCTCGAGCGAGCCCTTGATCTTCTTTTCTTTAA
>JBGULZ010000314.1:0-2927 GCA_045116595.1 Ruminococcus sp.
CCACGCTTGGGATCACGCTTGGGGCGACAAGGAGACAGGCGACAACTACACATTCAACGTAGTTGAGGCTTGCGACGTAACAGTAACCTTTGACCCCGCGACCGAGACAGTTAACGTAACCGGCGACGGCGTAACTCAGGACACAGACCTTGACGTTTACTCAGTAATCGCTGTCGGTAACGGCGAGGAAGAATACCTCAACGGTGCTAACTGGGATCCCTGCGATTCTTCAAATGCTATGACAAAAGTAGCAGACGGAATCTGGGAATTCTCAATGGAAGGCATCTATGCTTTCGATAACTACAACATCAAGTTCGCGGTTAACTCTGTAGACGAGCAGGGCAACCCGACATCTAACCCCTGGGCGCACAACTTTGGTTCAGAAGCAGAGCAGCTCTATCCCACAGGCGAAGAGCTTACCGCTGTTTACAACGGCAAGAACTGCATCTTTGAGGTAGAAGAGGACGGCTCAACAGTTAAGTTCCAGCTCGACCTCAGAGACTTCGACTTCAAGACAAAGCAGGGCGCTAAGATGACTATCACAGTCACAGCTCCGACACCTCCGCCCGCTCCGGTCGTAGTTTACGCTGACGACCTTAAACCCGGCGATTCTGTCACCTCCGCAAGCAAGGTATTCGACACCGGCGACTACACCGTAATTCTCAAGGGCAACACATACGCTTCGTTCACTCCTGAGTTCACAACCGTTCAGGAAGACGACAAATCATTCCCGCCAAAGACCTTTATTTATAAGCCTGAGGATGGTATCATCTTTGACGTACCGCTGAATCAGGGTACCGATCCTTATGAAGCTATCCTTGACCCCGGCACATTTGACAGGTATGTTCCCGTTGACGCTCAGGGCGAGAGAACAAACGTGCTGTACGTTATTGATAAAACAGACGACACGATCACCCTCGGCGGATATAACAAGCCTGTTGACGATGTAGCCGCTATGATCAACGCTCTGCCCGATCCCGAGGACGTAACGGTCGACACCGAAACAGCTCTCATAAACGCAAGAGCAGCTTACGACGCTTTGACCGACGCGCAGAAGGCGCTGATCGACACTGATACATATAAAAAGCTCACCGACGACGAGGCGGCATTTGCCGTGATCAAAGAGGACATCGACGCGGTCTACAATGTAGTTACGCTGATCGAGGAACTCCCCACTGCCGCAAATGTTGAACTCACAGATAAAGCAAACATCGAAGCGGCAAGAGCAGCTTATGACGCTCTCACCGACCATCAGAAGGAGATCTTCCCGGCTGATAAACTCCAAAAGCTCACCGACGACGAGGCAGCTCTCGCGCAGATCGAGACAGATATGGCAGAGGCAGCTATCGTAGACGAGATGATCAAAGCACTGCCCAACCCGCTCAACGTAAGCTTGAACGACAAGGATGACGTAGCGGCAGCGTCAGACGCTTACAACGCTTTGACCGACGCTCAGAAAGCGTATGTTCCGGCACTCTCCAAGATCAAGCTCGCGTTAGTTCAGGCTGTTGTAGATGCACAGGAAAAATACGCGGCAGACGAGGCTGCGGCGGACGCTGTTGAAGAAATGATCGAAGCTCTGCCCGATCCCGCAGACGTTACCGTTGCGGACAAAGAAGCTATCGACGCGGCAGGCGCGGCTTACAACGCTCTTACAAGCACTCAGAAGAGAATGGTTCTCCTTGCAGATAGGATCAAGCTTGAAAGAGTCGAGAACGCTCTTGCAAAGGCTATCAACGACGCTGAAGCGGCGCAGAAGGTTATCGACCAAATCAACGCCCTTCCCGCGCCCGAGGATGTTACAGTCGAAGACAGAGCAGACATCAGAGAGGCAAGGATCGCCTACACGCTCCTTACTGCCGACCAGAAGGCTCTTGTTGATGACGAAACTCTCCAAAAGCTCTCTGACGACGAGGATGTTCTCGCGGATCTTCTCGAGGTCGAGGCTGTTACATATATGATCAACTCACTGCCCGCACCGGAAGATGTAACTCTCAACGACAAGGCGGACATCGAGGCAGCAAGAACCTGGTACGACACACTTTCCGACGCTCAAAAGGCTATGATCGACGACGAAACATACAAGAAGCTCACCGACGCTGAGGAAGCATTGGAAGCTCTGAGCGGCTTCACGGTAACTTGGATGAACGGCGACGAAGTTCTTGAAGTTGACGCCAACCTTCCCGCGGGAGCAACACCTCACTATGACGGCGAAACTCCCACAAAGGCGACCGATGACAAGTATGTATATGAGTTTATGGGATGGGATCCCGATCTCGCGCTCGTTACCTCAGACGTTACATACAACGCTGTATTTGACACCTACCTCATCGGCGATGTAAATATGGACGGCTCAGTCGACGTATTCGACGCGGTAGAGGTTCAGAAGTACGCGGCTGATAAGGCTGTACTTAACGACTTACAGCTCCGTATAGCTGACGTTAACAAGGACGGCAACGTCGATATCCTCGACGCTTCGGCTATCCAGAGGATCGCGGCAGCATAATTCGTTGTTATCCGTATAACATAAAAAAACAAAAACACGGCAGGCATACTTTTGCGGTATGTCTGCCGTATAATTTTAGGCAAAAAAAGACATACTACGCCCTGTTTTGCGGAGTTTTCAGCTAACATCTGTTTAAATTGATTTACTAAAATTAATAAAAATCATTCACACAATTTAACAAAAATACATTGACTTATTGGATAAAAAATTGTATAATTACATATATTATCCTTTGTTAATAGGCTATATCCATACATTGCCTATCCTTTTACTATGTTTATAAACGCAGCCGTAATATATATGTCTGTGTTTTAATTTATTAAATTTCAGTTTTCTTTTGTTTGGCGCTTTCATTAACGCGCCGATGCCTGATATGAATATCCAATATTATATGCGGTCAGCGGGCAGACCCAAATGAAAA
>JBGULZ010000315.1:0-7288 GCA_045116595.1 Ruminococcus sp.
CCCCGTCTACTTCAAGACCTGCGCGGAGAAGGTCGATATTATTCTTAAAAAGAAAAATACTCTCACCGAGCTCCTTGATAAAAAGGCGGTGAAGAGCATTATTGAGAACCCCGAAAGCATAAAAGACCCGTGGTACGGTCAGCTGATGAAGGCTCCGCAGATTTTGGCGTATATTATTGAGCTTGACTATTGGTTCGAAAAATACAAGGTTGAAATAGTGTAAAAGGTGTGTTAAAATGATGTCATAAAACACAAAGGACTGTTAGTTATTTACAGGAAATGGTATGAAAGAACCGTGCGGTTCTTTAAGGAAAATAAAACAGCGAATAAGCTGCTGTTCATCGCGTATAAGGTTTTGCCGTATCTGCTGTTCATCGCGTATCCCCTGCTGCTCTTGATCGAGTTTTTCAAGATGGGCTTCGGAGTCGAATGGTTAAAGCTCGTGCTTATTCCGCTCGGAACGCTGATATTGGCGACCGTACTGCGAAAAATAATCAACGCCGAACGTCCGTATGAAAAATACGAGACAGAATCTGTTTTCGGCAAAAAGACCGAGGGCAACAGTATGCCCAGCCGTCATACGGTAAGCGCGGTGGTGATAGCAATGGCGTTTATGTACGTCGATCCGATCCACGGGATCATCGGGATGGCGGTCTCGGTTTTGATCGTAATGTCGCGCGTACTATCCGGAGCGCATTACCTGAGAGATGTTCTGGTGGGGATAATCATCGGACTCGCCGCGGGACAATTGTTTTGGGTGATTTAATAATTTAATAAAAATCTTTGCGGAAAATACAGCGAGCTGCTGACGTTTAGGTCAACAGCTCGCTGTTAATTGTTAATCAAACAAAATTATTTTGTCAGGTCGCTTGTACAGTGCGGGCACTTTGTAGCTTCGATATCGATCTCGGAGCAGCAGAAGGGGCACTTCTTTGTTGTAGCGGCTTCCTCTTCTTCTTCCTTCTTCTTGTTGAGGTTACGGAGCTTGTTGACGCCCTTGACCATAAGGAAGATGATGATAGCCATAATCAGGAAGTTGATAACCGCGGCGAGGAAGTTACCGAACGCGATGGGTCCTACATTGAGGATCTTTGTCATCTCTTCGATCGACTGTACGCCGAAGATCTTGCTGATGATGAGCTGGATGCAAGGCATAATAATGTCGTCGCAAAGTGATGTTACGATCGCGCCGAATGCTCCGCCGATGATAACGCCGACTGCAAGATCCATTACATTGCCCTTGCTGATGAATTCTTTGAATTCAGCCATAAACTTTTTCATTGACTTATTCCCTCTTTCTCTTTTATATATTTGCAGCAGTTGCCTGCTTAAGTCCAAATTGTTTTATTTTTTAAGATTTGGCAGTTAAGAAAACTCTGCCCCCTCCGTCACGGCGCAAACGCCGTGCCACCTCCCCCGTAACAAGTGACGGTGGAGGTTTTAAATAGTTTATTTAAGTATCGCCTTATGGAATACCTTTTTACCCTTTTTGATTACTACAAAGCCTTCCGCGAACGCTGATACGCCGAGCTTTGTGTATACGTCTTTGACCTTCTCGTCATTGAGCGAGATCCCACCCTGCTCGATCAGGCGTCTGCCCTCTTTCTTTGAGGGGATGAGCCCGCACTTTGAGAGCAGATCCAAAATACCGATCTCGCCGTCGGTGAGGTCGTCCTGAGTGAGCTCTGTCGAAGGCATATTGTCGGTATTCTGACCCTTGCCGAAGAGTGCGCGGGCGGCTTCCTGAGCCTTGTCCGCCTCATCCTTGCCGTGTACAAGCTCGGTGAGCTCGTGCGCGAGGATCTCCTTTGCCTTGTTCAACTCGCTGCCCTGTAATTTCGCGAGCTCGTCGATCTGATCAAGCGGCAGGAAGGTGAGCATTTTGAGGCACTTGATAACGTCGGCGTCGTCGACATTGCGCCAGTACTGGTAGAAGTCGTAGGGGCTTGTCTTTTCGGGATCGAGCCAAACAGCTCCCGACTGGGTCTTGCCCATCTTTTTGCCCTCGGAATTGAGGAGCAGATTAATAGTCATAGCATAAGCGTCCTTGCCGAGCTTGCGCCTGATAAGCTCTGTACCGCCGAGCATATTGCTCCACTGGTCGTCGCCGCCGAACTGCATATTGCAGCCGTATTTTTGATAGAGCGCGTAGAAGTCGTAGGACTGCATTATCATATAGTTGAATTCAAGGAAGCTGAGTCCCTTTTCCATTCTCTGCTTGTAGCACTCGGCTCTGAGCATATTGTTTACGGAAAAGCATGCGCCTACCTCGCGAAGTACGTCAACGTATTTGAGCTCGAGCAGCCAATCGGCGTTGTTGACCATAAGAGCCTTGCCCTCGGAGAAATCGATAAACTTGCTCATCTGCTTTTTGAAGCACTCGCAGTTATGCTGAATATCCTCCTCGGTGAGCATTTGACGCATATCTGTCCTGCCTGAGGGGTCGCCGATCATTCCGGTACCGCCGCCGACAAGCGCGATGGGCTTGTTGCCCGCTAACTGCAGGCGCTTCATAAGGCAAAGCGCCATAAAGTGACCTACGTGGAGAGAATCCGCCGTGGGGTCAAATCCGATATAAAAAATCGCCTTGCCGCTGTTTACCAGCTCTTTTATCTCTTCTTCGTCAGTTACCTGAGCGATAAGTCCTCTGGCAATCAGTTCTTCATATACTCCCATTTGTATGTTCCTTTCAAATATCTTTAACTTGCTTTAACGCGTTAATGTAACGCACTTATATTATTATAGTATTTTTTGTCGAATAGGTCAAGGGGTTTTAAAGAGTATTACTTTTTCTTCCTGCTGTACCTTGAATAGTCCTTTTTCTTTCCCTTTTTGCCTGTTTGCTTTGGTTTGTTCATTCCCGGCAGAGGGGTCACAAGACACTTTGGAGAGTTGCCTATCAGGTCGCGCCTGCCGGCTTTTATCAGGGCTTTTACCACAAGGGGTTTGTTTTCGGGGATGAAGTACTGCAGCAGAGCGCGCTGCAGCTTTTTTTCTTCCTCCGTTTTGGGAACGTAGACCTCATTGAGCGTGTATGGGTCGAGCCCGGTGTAGAACATCGCGGTCGATATAGTTCCGGGAGTGGGGTAAAAATCCTGCACCTGCTTTGGGTGGATATTTTGCTCCTTGCAGAACAGCGCGAGCTCTACCGCGTCCTTTAGCTTTGAGCCCGGGTGCGAGCTCATAAGGTACGGTACAACATACTGATCGCGACGTTCTTTTTGATTTAGCGCGTAAAATTTATCGCAGAATTTTTTGTAGACGCCGATATGCGGCTTGCCCATTTTATCGAGAACGGCAGCCGAGCAGTGCTCGGGCGCGACTCTCAATTGTCCGCTGATGTGGTGGCGCACAAGCTCGGTCAAGAATTCGTCGCTCTCGTCCTCCATAAGGTAGTCAAAGCGGATCCCGCTGCGGATAAATACCTTTTTTATTCCGTCGAGCTTTCTGAGCTTGCGGAGCAGATCGAGGTATTCGGTGTGTGACACCTGCATATTCGGGCAGGGCGTCGGGGCTAAGCACTTGCGGTTCTTGCAAAGCCCGAGCTTCTTTTGCTTTTCGCAGGAGGGCAATCTGAAATTCGCCGTGGGGCCTCCCACGTCACTTATATAACCCTTGAAATTAGGGTTGTCAAGGAAGCTTTTGGCTTCGTTTATTACGCTTTCCTCGCTTCTGACGGTCACGGCGCGTCCCTGGTGGAACGCCAGCGAGCAGAAGTTGCAGGCTCCGAAGCAGCCGCGGTTGTGGGTGATCGAAAACTCGACCTCTTTTATTCCCGGTACTCCGCCGAGCTTGTCGTAACACTTTGGATACGCGCGCATATAGGGCAGCGAATAGACATAGTCAAGCTGTTCCGTATCAAGCGGAGGCATGGGCGGATTTTGCACGAGGATGTGCTTTCCGTGGCGCTGGATAAGGGTTTTTCCGCGGACAGCGTCGGCTTCTTCGAGCTCCTTGCGCGCGGCTATCGCGTAATCGCGCTTGTTTTCTTTTACGCGCTCAAAGCTCGGCAAATCTACGACTGATTTTGGTACATAGTCCTCGGTTCTGACCTTGTAGCAAATACCGCGGATATCCTGCAGGGCTTCAACGGTGTAGCCGTCGGCGAGGCGCTTGGCGATCTCCATTGTTTGAAGCTCGCCCATTCCGTAGACGAGGATGTCTGCCTTTGTATCGAAAAGGATCGACGGCATAACGCTGTCGCTCCAGTAATCGTAGTGAGCAAAACGGCGCAGAGAGGCTTCGAGTCCGCCGATAATTATAGGGCTGTCGGGGTAAAGTCTGCGGATGATATTGCAGTAAACGGTCAGAGCGCGGTCGGGGCGTTTGCCGGTTTTTCCGCCGGCGGTGTAGGCGTCATCGTGTCGCTTGCGCTTTGCCACGGTGTAGTGGGCGACCATACTGTCGATATTACCGGAGGAAACCATAAAGCCCAGGCGCGGCTTGCCGAACTGGGTGAAATCGTTATCGTTTTTGATATTAGGCTGGGCTAAAAACACGACCTTGCAGCCGCAGTCCTCGAGCACGCGGGTGATTATAGCCGCGCCGAAGGACGGGTGGTCAACGTAGCTGTCGCCGCTGACATAAACAAAATCAACGCCGTCCCAACCGCGCTGAGCTACTTCAGCTTTGTTCATCGGTAAAAACGGCATTGATCTCACTTCCTTTCATTGACTCTTTGGATGGAGCATACACAAGCGACGCCCCCTCCGCCGCCTTATGGCGGCACCTCCCCCGAAACAAGTGTCGGGGGAGGCTTTAAATATAAACTTATGTTTTAGAATAATAAAGTTCACAACTCATAGCTCTTAACTCATAACTGAATTACTCGTCTTCCGCACCGTTGTTTTGGAGGACGTTGCGGCGTTCGAGCCATTCGTTGTAGGTCATAAGGACATCGCGCGGCTTTGAGCCCTGGTGAGGTCCGACTACGCCGAGCTGTTCCATTTCGTCTACTATTCTGCCGGCACGGGCGTAGCCTACTTTCAGCTTGCGCTGGATAAGCGAGGTCGAGGCTTGTCCCGCGTCGATAACGCACTGGATCGCCTCGTCGATACGGGCGTCATAATCTCCGGCACTGTCGCCGTCGTCAGACGAACCGCCTTTTTTGCCCGCGGCGATCTCTTCGACCTCGATGCGCTTGATCTTTTCCTCGATCTCGGCGTTATAATCAGCCTTAGAGCTCTTTTTGATGTAGCCTGTTACACTTTCGATCTCTTCCTCGGAGGCATAGCAGCCCTGAACACGCATAGGCTTTGGAGCGCCTACGGGTGAGAAGAGCATATCTCCCCTGCCGATCAACTTTTCACCGCCGCCTGTGTCGAGAATGGTACGGCTATCCATATTTGAGCTTACTTTAAGCGCGATACGGCTGGGCACGTTCGCCTTGATTAGACCTGTGATTACGTTTACCGTTGGACGCTGGGTAGCGAGGATCAGGTGCATACCTGCGGCACGAGCCATCTGAGCCAGACGGCAAATGCTGTCTTCAACTTCGCTGGGAGCCGCCATCATAAGGTCGGCGAGCTCGTCAATAGCGATGACTACGCGGCTCATCTTCTCCTGAGCTACGGGAAGTCCGTTGACCTCCATAACGGGCTGGATGAGCTCTCCCTCCTCGTTTGGTACGGGAGGATGATTTGCTACATATTCAAGATTTTTTTCTACTAAAGAATTATAAGAACCGATATCCTTGCAGTCGTACTCCGAGAAGATCTTGTATCTCTGGAGCATTTCGTTGACCGCCCAGCCGAGCGCCGCTGCCGCTTTTTTGGCGTCGGACACTATGGGGATGAGCAGGTGTGGGATACCCTTATACTTTGAGAACTCGACCATTTTGGGGTCGATAAGAAGCATCTTGACCTCGTCCGGAGAAGCCTTGTAGAGTATGCTGATAAGTATCGAGTTTACGCACACCGACTTACCCGAACCGGTAGTACCGGCGATGAGCAGGTGAGGCATTTTTGCGATGTCGGTGATAACGATCTCGCCGGAGATATCGCGTCCGAGCACGGCTGTAAGCTTGCTCTTTGACTGTCTGAACTTATCGGAGTCGATAAGCTCGCGCATTGATACCATACTGACGACCTTGTTCGGAACTTCGATTCCGACAGCCGCCTTGCCCGGGATAGGCGCTTCTATTCGCACGCCGTTGGCTGCAAGGTTGAGGGCGATATCGTCGGACAGATTTGTAATCTTGCTGATTTTTACTCCCGGTGCGGGCTGGAGCTCGTAACGGGTTACGGACGGTCCGCGGCAGATGTTGGTTATCGTCGCGTTTACGCCGAAGCTGTTGAGGGTCTCGATAAGCTTTTTTGAGTTGTGCTGAAGCTCCTCCATCGCGGATTTATCATTGTTGCTTGTGTTCGGCTTTAGGAGCTGAACAGGCGGATAATGATAAACCTTTTCAGGTTTTATTTCGTTTTTAGAATTATTCGGATTGTAGCCCAGGTTATTGAACTCAGAATACGGCTGGTCATCCTTTGACTTTGTCTCGGTTCGTTTTACTTCTACCGGAACGGTCTCGGGATCAGCCTGCTTTGCGCCTTTTGAAAGATGGTTTGAGCGCTTTTCGGCGGTGATCTCCTCCGCGATATCCTCAACGGTGGTTTCGCCGTCCTCGCCCATCGGCTTGCTGGCGCGCTTGATGATATTTATAAGATCCTCGGAATTATCGAGGTCTGCGGCGTTTTGCTCGTTTTGCTCGGTGTAGTCGATATCCAAGCCGTTGACCTGAGGCGCGGTATCTTTTTTACGCTTGCGGCGCTTTGGCTCGTCAAGCGGGATGTCGATATCACTGTTAAGGTCACTGCTGCTAAGCTTTTGACCGTTTGCGTAGATTGGGATATCCATCGGGATATCGATATTATTGTCCGCCGGTGTTTCTTCGACCTTATCGGGCTCTGCTTTACGGCGCTTTCTGCGCTTTGGCGGAGAATAGCTGTCGCCGTAGTCGGTCCTGCGCTGTTCTTCAAGGCGCTCTCTTCTGCGGCGCGCGCGTTCCTCATTGTTACGGCGGACTCTTTCCGCGGTTCTTTTTGCGGCTAAAGCGACGTCCTTTACCGAAAGGTTCGTGATAATGAATATCAATACTGCGAGCAGTAAAACAGTCAGGATTATCGCTACCGGCTGACCGCACAGAGCGGCTATAGGATAGCCCAAGATCCCGCCTATCAAGCCGCACGAAAGCGGCATATATCCCGATGAATTGAAGCAGTCGAGATAGAGGTTACCGAGCACGGCAAAATAATTTAGGTGGCTGTATTTGCCCCAGTTGATAGCGAACAAA
>JBGULZ010000316.1:0-4079 GCA_045116595.1 Ruminococcus sp.
GGCTGCAGCTTTGGATGAGATGATAAAGGTGTTTGAACAGGAGGGTATCGAAACCGAAATCATACAGGTCGGCAATAAGGCGGTAAGAGGTTGTATCGCCTGCGGAAGATGCGAAAGCCTCGGGCATTGTGTCTTTGATGATCTTGTAAACGAAACCGCCAAAAAGCTTGAAGCAGCAGATGGTTTGGTCATCGGAAGCCCTGTTTACTACGGCTCACCGAACGGAACCATTCTCTCCTTTTTAGACAGATTGTTTTACAGCACCCCGTTTTCAAAGCATATGAAGGTCGGCGCGTCGGTCGTCTCCTGCCGCAGAGGAGGCAACACCGCTTCGTTTGATGTACTGAACAAGTATTTTACTATCAGCAATATGCCCGTAGCTTCCGCGACCTATTGGAATATGGTTCACGGTTTTTCGGCAGAGGATGTCGCAAAGGATTTGGAGGGCTTGCAGACTATGCGCAACCTTGCGCGCACTATGAGTTTTATGATCAAAGCGATAGCTGACGGAAAAGAAAAATACGGGTCTCCCGAAATCGAGCAAAAATACTTTACCAGCTTCCCCGACGGAAAATAAAAACTGCATTACAATGAAAATAAAACCGTATCGGCAAGATGAGCAACAGCCGATACGGTTTCTTTTTTATTCTTATAATAATCTGTCGATAAACAACTGTGAAACAAGCGAAAGCTTTTGCTCGCGTTTCCAAATAAGCGTCGGCTGAACCGATATTTCCGGAGTCAGCGGACGGAAGCAGAGGTTTGAGGTCTCGGAGGTATCTACCAGCCTGTCAAACGAAATGGCGTAACCGATACCGTCCTCCACCATCAGCGAGGCGTTGTAGAGCAGATTATAGGTCGCGGCTACCTGCAAATGCCTTGCCTGCGCTCCGCTGAAAAGCGATAAACCGTTGGCTCGCGATACGATCAGCGGCTTGCCGTACAAGTCCTTTACCATTATACTCTCTTTTTCGGCGAGCTCGCTGTCTCTGCGCATAATAACGCCGAAAATCTCCTTATCGTCGAGCGTTAAGTGATGGTAAAGTTCACGGTCAAAGTCTGTGAAAATCAGCGCGAAGTCAAGCAGTCCGCGGTCGAGTTTGTCCTTTAAGTCCTCGGTATCGCCGCTTATGATATTCAGCCTGATATCGGGGTATTCTGTCTGTAATTGATAAAACACCCTTGTGATACGGTGCATGGAATGCGACTCGCCCGCGCCGATATTCAGACTGCCCGAAATATTATTCTTCACCTCGGAGATCTCGCACTCGGTCAGCTCTACAAGCTGCATCATCTCGCTTGCCCTTTTGCGGAGTATCAAGCCCTCCTCGGTCAGCTCTATCCGCCTTTTTCCCCTGATAAAAAGCGTCACGCCGAGCTCCTCCTCCAAGTCACGCAGCTGCCTTGACAATGACGGCTGCGATAGGTTGAGCGACTGCGCGGCGGCTGAGATATTCCCCTCTCTCGTGACTGCCAAAAAATATTGTAAAACACGAAATTCCATCTGATCACCTCAATTTGATTATACATTATTTTACTATGCCTGTAAAGCATAATTATCTATTTAATATAGGTATTTGCTATTTTTATTTTTATGCCGTATAATTAAAGCAGAAACGAGGGATGGCAATGAACACAAGCGAGTTTATAAAAATAATGGACAGCGGCACCGAGGTCATCGCAAGAAGCGAGACACATTTGTATATGACCTATCTCAGCAACGAGGCGATGATGATAACCGCCGAGCTGAACAACGCCTACCATACGCCCGAGGAGATCGGTGCATTGATGGAAAAGCTGACAGGCAGACCTTTTCCGGAAGGCGCGTATATGTTCCCGCCGTTCTACACCGATTGCGGCAAGAATACTAAGCTCGGCAAAAATGTGTTTATCAACGCGGGCTGTCAATTTCAGGATCAGGGCGGTATCACGATCGGCGACGGCACGCTGGTAGGGCCTAAGACGGTGATCGCTACACTCAACCATCACCAAAACCCGGCTAAACGCGCTAACCTCATCCCAAAGCCTGTCAAAATCGGCTGCAATGTCTGGATCGGCGCGAATGTGACTATCCTACCGGGCGTGACGATCGGCGACGGCGCTATCATTGCCGCGGGAGCGGTAGTTAACAGGGATGTTAAGGCGAACACCATCGCGGGCGGTGTTCCGGCAAAATATATCAAAGATGTCGATATGGAGGAAACAAGATGAAGAGAACATTATCTTTTATTATCGCAATATTGCTGTTACTGACCCTCTTCGGCTGCCAAAGTCAACAGTCATCAAGCTCAAATCCTAATTCCGCGTCAAGCAAGGCAACAAGCGATTCCGCTTCCGGTAATGTTGACCCCTACGCAACCGATAATCGCTATGATATCGGTGATGAAATGTTTGAAAAGCGCGACGGCGTGGATTACGGAACGGTGCAAAAGGACGTGAGCTACTATTCAACTACCGCGGGCGACAATAAGCTATGTAACGTTTTACTTCCCGCAGGCTACAATGAGAACGAAAAATATCCGGTGATGTATGTGTTCCACGGCTTCGGCGGCAGTCACAGCGACCAGATCGACAATGATTCCTACCTGACTCTGCTCTACGGCAATATGCTCCACGAGGGCTTGACCGTGCCGATGATCATCGTGAACGTCGATATGTATACCGGCAAGCAATCCGAAAAGGAAAATTACAGCGAAGAACAGCTCCGCTACAGCTACGACAAGGCGGTCGATGATGTCGCCGTTGATTTGATGCCTTTTATCGAAAAGACCTATTCCGTCAAGACCGGCAGAGAAAACTCGGCGGTCGCGGGAATGTCCGAGGGCGGCGCGAAGTCGATTTGCACAGGCTTTAATTGGCTCGACAAATTCGGCTTTATCGCGGGCTTTGCTCCCGACACAAATGTTATCGCTATCAACGATAACTATATGGACAGTTTTTGGACAGTGCCGTATTTCAAGGACGGTTTTCCTCAGCCGACAGAAGCGAACACTCCGTATTACGTTTATATGACAGTCGGCAGCAAGGATCCTTGGAACATTGAAGGCACGCTTCATTACAGTGACACGCTGGATAAAATGGGCGTAAAAAACCAAACGGATAAGGTCGACGGCTACGGCCACGATCACATCTTCTGGCGGCAGTGCTTTTATAACTACCTGACAAAGGTTTTTAGAAGCAGCAAGCCGCAAATCGATCAAACCGCCAACGATCAGCCCACCACAAATGCAGTAACCGAGCAGCTGTTAAAAATCGACGTGAACGGCAACACTTTCTACGCTGATTTTGAGGACAATTCCTCCGCAAAGGCGTTGAAGGAAAAGCTGCAAGCAGAAAGCATAACGCTCGAAATGGAAGACTACGGCGGTTTTGAAAAGGTGGGAAATCTGCCTTTCTCTCTGCCGACAAATGATGAGAATATAACCACCTTGGCAGGCGATGTGATACTCTACCAGGGCAATAAGCTGACGATTTACTATGATACAAACACGTGGAACTTTACCAAAGTCGCAAGGATCCGCGACGCGGACAGCTCGCTGAAGAGCAAGCTCGGCGAAGGAACCGTTAAAGCGACATTTACAATTACAGAAAACTAAAAGGAGGAAATTATTATGATGAAAACAGCAGATTTAAAACTGACACAGGAATGGGACAAGACCTTCAAAAAAAGCGATAAGGTCGATCACAGCAAGGTGACCTTTATCAACCGCTATGGAATAACGCTCGCGGCGGATATGTATGTACCAAAAAACGCCGAGGGCAAGCTGCCCGCGATCGCAGTCTGCGGTCCCTTCGGCGCGGTCAAGGAGCAGTGCTCCGGACTGTACGCCCAGACGATGGCGGAACGCGGTTTTCTGACGATTGCTTTCGATCCTTCCTTCACCGGAGAGAGCGGCGGCACTCCGCGTTATATGGCTTCTCCCGACATCAACACTGAGGACTTTCAGGCGGCGGTCGATTTCCTCTCAAACTGCGGCAAGGTCGATCCCGACCGTATCGGTATAATCGGTATCTGCGACTGGGGCGGTATGGCTCTGAACGCCGCGGCGATTGATACCAGGATCCAGGCGACTGTCGCC
>JBGULZ010000317.1:0-3560 GCA_045116595.1 Ruminococcus sp.
TTTCTTCCTACGAGAACCAGACCAAAAAAGCAGTAACAAACAAGGGAATCCAGGACGCTATGACAGCATTCCTGCGCCACAGCCTGGAAATTTACTTCATAGAAAATCCCCTTGAGGCTGAAAAAATCGCCGAGCAGGTGCTCGTAAACAAACGCAGCCGCGAAAACGCCGAGAAAACAAGGCTCAATATAAAAAAGAAACTCTCCGGTAATCTCGATATCACTAACCGCGTGGCAAAGTTCGTTGATTGCCGCAGCAAGGATGTCGATCAGCGCGAGCTGTTTATCGTGGAGGGTGACTCCGCTCTCGGCGCCTGTAAGCAGGCGAGAAACCCTGATTTTCAGGCGATCATGCCGATCAGAGGTAAAATTCTGAATTGCCTCAAAGCGGACTATGATAAAATATTCAAAAGCGAGATCATCACCGATCTGCTCAAGGTCCTCGGCTGCGGAGTCGAGGTTAAGTCAAAGGCCAACAAGAACCTCGCGACCTTCGATATGGACGCGCTGCGCTGGAACAAGGTAATTCTCTGTACCGATGCAGATGTCGACGGCTTCCAGATCCGCACGCTCCTGCTCACGATGCTCTACCGCCTTACTCCGACTCTTATTGAGGAGGGCAAGGTGTTTATTGCCGAGTCACCGCTGTATGAGATCACATCAAAAAACGACGTATATTTTGCATATGACGAGTCTGAAAAGGACGAGTTTATCGAAAAAATCGGCAATGATAAATTCACTGTCCAGCGGAGCAAGGGTCTCGGTGAAAACGAACCCGATATGATGAACCTGACTACAATGAATCCCGACACCCGCCGTCTTATCAAAGTTATGCCCGACAACGCCGAGCAGACATCAAATATTTTCGATATCCTTTTGGGCGACAATCTTCAAGGACGTAAGGATTATATCGTCGAGCACGGCAGCGAATATATTGATAATCTCGACGTAAGCTAAGGAGGTGGAAATATGGCACCGAGAAAGAAAAGCACAAAAAAATCTCAGCCCGAAAAAACTCACGGCGTAATAAACGGCGCGGGTGAAGTTGTCGAGCAGCCCATTGTTTCCACTATCCGTGAAAACTATATGCCATACGCTATGAGCGTTATTATGTCTCGAGCGATCCCCGAGATCGACGGATTTAAGCCGTCTCACCGCAAGCTGCTCTACACTATGTACAAGATGGGTCTGCTCACAGGCTCGCGCACAAAGTCGGCGAATATCGTCGGCGCGACAATGAAATTGAATCCTCACGGCGATTCCGCGATCTATGACACTATGGTTCGTCTTTCGCGCGGTTATGAGGCGCTTTTGCACCCGTACGTTGACTCAAAGGGTAACTTCGGTAAATTCTACAGCCGCGATATGGCGTGGGCTGCCTCGCGTTATACAGAGGCGAAGTTAGCGCCTATCTGCAACGAGCTGTTCAGGGATATCGACAAGGATACGGTCGATTTCGTAGACAACTACGACAACACAATGAAGGAACCGTCGCTTTTGCCGACTGTTTTTCCGTCTGTTCTTGTAAACGCGAACACGGGTATAGCTGTAGGTATGGCGTCAAATATCTGCTCCTTTAACCTGAAGGAGATTTGCGAGACCACCGCCGCGCTTATCCGCGACGCAAATCACGATATAAAATCCACACTTCCCGCGCCTGACTTTATCGGCGGCTGCCAGATCATATATGATGAAAAAATCATAGATCAGGTTTATGAGACCGGCAGAGGCAGCATAAAGCTCCGCGCGAGATACGAATACGATAAATCCGCAAACTGCATCGATATCCTCGCGATACCAAGCACCACTACCTGCGAGGTCATTATCGAGAAAATAATCGACCTTGTAAAGCAGGGCAGGGCAAAGGAGATCTCCGATATCCGCGACGAAACCGGTATCGACGGTCTCAAAATCACCATCGACCTAAAGCGCGGAACCGACCCCGACAAGCTGATGGCTAAGCTGTTCAAGCTCACTACTCTTGAAGACAGCTACGCCTGCAACTTCAACGTCCTGATCGGCGGAGTACCTATGGTGCTCGGCGTCAAGGCTCTGCTCGAGGAATGGATCGCGTTCAGGATCGAGTGCGTAAAGCGCAGAACATACTACGACCGTACAAAAAAGGCGGACAAGCTCCATCTGTTAAAAGGACTCGAAAAGATCCTGCTCGATATCGACAAGGCGATTAAAATCGTCCGCGAGACCGACGAGGAGATCGAGGTCGTACCGAACCTGATGATCGGCTTCGGTATCGACAAAACCCAGGCGGAATACGTTGCTGAAATCAAGCTCAGACACCTCAATCGCGAGTATATCCTGAAACGCACTCAGGATATAGAAAACCTCGAAAAAGAGATATCAGAGCTCGATGATATCCTCAAAAGCAAGGCAAGGGTCAAGACGATCATCGTAAAAGAGCTCAAGGCTGTTGCCGAAAAATACGGCCAGCCCAGAAAGAGCCTTATTATCTATGAGGATACCGCTGTTTATGAGGAAGAAAAGGAGAGCGTACCCGATTACGCCTGCACCTTATTCTTTACAAAAGAGGGTTACTTTAAGAAGATAACGCCTAAGTCGCTCAGAATGAGCAACGTTCAAAAGCTAAAGGAAGGCGACGAGATAACGCAGGAGATCGAGTTCACTAACGACTGCGATCTGTTGTTCTTCAGCGATAAATCACAGGTTTACAAGGCGAAGGCTAATGATTTTGCCGACACAAAGGCGAGCGCGTTCGGCGATTATGTAGCCGCGAAGCTCGGTATGGACGAGGGTGAAAACGCAGTCTATATGGTCGCTACCAAGGACTACAAGGGCATAATGCTCTTCGGTTTTGAAAACGGCAAGCTCGCGAAAGTCCCTCTTGAGGTCTACGCCACAAAGACCAACCGCAAAAAGCTCACAAATGCTTATTCCGATAAGTCAAAGCTCGCATCCGCAAAGTTTATCGAAGAGGACAAAGAGGTATTGCTCAGAGCTTCCTCAGGCAGGATGCTGCTTGTTCACACGGGAGCGCTCGCGCTGAAAACAACGCGTTCTACCCAGGGCGTAGCGGTGATGAAGCTGAAAAAAGGACATACTCTCTATGAAATCACCGATTACAATGAGGGAATGTTTGCTAAACCTCAACGATACCGCACACGCTCACTTCCGGCTTTGGGAGCGTTACCGTCAAACGACGATAACCTCGACGAGCAGCTTTCTTTGATTTAACGGGATAAAAAAATAAAAAAATTTGAAAAATCCCTTGAAAAATCAAATTTATTATGTTAATATGTATAAGTTGAATAATAAATCCAAGTGCGGAACTCCGCAATATGAAAGGACGATAAATAATGAATGCATTAGGTTATATACTTGGTTCACTACTCGCCATAGTATCGATCGCGATTATTGTTGTTATTATTTTACAGGAAGGTAACCAGCAGGGTATCGGCGTTGTAACAGGTGCCGCAGACTCATATTTCTCAAAGAACAAGGCTCGCTCTATCGACGCGTTCCTCTCACGCTGGACAAAGGTTTTTGCCGCTGTATTTGTTGCTTTTGTAATCGCGCTTAACGTAC
>JBGULZ010000318.1:0-3498 GCA_045116595.1 Ruminococcus sp.
AAAGTAGTAGTATAGCTGACCTCTGAGGCGCTGCTCGGCGCTTGAGCGCTTTGAGCCGCGCAGCAGACAGTAAACGTGTCCGCTGTAATTATCGAGGAAATATTTTAATATATGGACTCCGAGGAAGCCCGTAGCGCCTGTGAGGAGCAGGTCGCCTATGCGGTTTTTATTTTCTTTTAGAGAATTAAGATTATTGTCCTCGAGGGTTTTGTCAAATACCGAGTAGTCGTAATCGGCAAGGCTGTAAGCAAGTCCGCTCTTGTCGGAGCATTTTGCCGCGATCTTCCTCGGGGTTTTGAGCGCGAAGATATCTCCGTAGGAGACTTCGAGCCCCTGTTCGTTTGCCTCTACCAGCGCGCCTGTGACCGTCAGCGAGGTTCCGCCCAAATCAAAGAAGCTTGAGTCCGCGCTGACCTTGTCGAGCGAGAGCACGTTTGCGAAAACGTCGCAGAGGATCTTTTCTTCCTTTGTAACGGGCTCGCTGTATTCTTCATTAATGTTGAGAGCCGGTCGCGGCAGCGATCTGACATCGGTTTTTCCGTTTGGTGTCTGGGGCATTTTGTCGAGCCTCATCAACGCCGCGGGAACCATATAGGCAGTCAGCCGCTTTGAGATATGCTCGCGCACAAGCTCCTCGGTGACTGAGCTTTCGGCGCTGTACCAAGCGCAGAGGTTGTCGGCTCCGTTCAGCGGACGGATAAGCGCGACTGCCTGATCTACGCCGTCGCAGGAGAGTATTGCGCGCTCGACCTCGCCGAGCTCTATGCGCAGACCTCTGAGCTTGACCTGGTTATCGCATCTGCCGAGGATGATAACATCACCGTCATCCGCCCAGCGCGCGTAATCGCCTGTTTTGTAAATACGCTCGCCGTTGTATTCGACAAAGCTCTTTTCCGTGAGCTCGGGGTTGTTGAAGTAGCCCTTTGCGACTCCCGCTCCGCCGACATAAAGCTCGCCCGTCATACCGGGCGGCAGCAGGTTGCCGTCAGAATCAACGATGTACTCCTTAACATTGAGCAGGGGTCTGCCGACGCTTATTATATCTGAGTTTGTAAGCTCCTTTATGTTGCTGGAAACGGTGATCTCGGTGGGGCCGTAGGTGTTGAAGAGCCTCGCCTTTGTGACAGTCTTTAGTTTGCCGAGCAGCTTGGGTGAATATTTTTCGCCGCCGCACAAAATCACTTTGCACCTTGAAAGCGCGGTCTTGAACTTATCGAGCACCATATACTGCTCGATTCGCGAGGGCGTTGCGTTGATAACGTCGCAGCCCGTGCGCTCCATCAGCTCGCAGAGCTTTAGCGGGTCTTTTGTTTCTTCCTCGTTAGCTATAACAAGCGTATTGCCTAAAATCAACGAAGCGGCGGTTTCCTTAAGCGACAGATCAAAAGATACGGTAGTGACCGACAAAACAACATTTCCGTCGTTTTTCAGCGCTTCGACATGGATGTTCTCGGGATAAGGCGCAAGGAAATTCGCTATGCTCTTGTGGCGGATCACAACGCCTTTCGGTCTGCCTGTCGAGCCCGAGGTATAGATAAGATACGCCGCGTCCTCGGGGGATATCTCCACATCCGGAGCCGTATCGTTGCCGTTTTGGATAAGTTCCTCAATATTGAGTTCGTTATCAAAGCCGCGGGGATCTTCGGTCAGGATAAAGCGCGCCTCGCTGTTTTCGAGGATATACTTGATTCTGTCATCGGGATATTCCGGGTCGCAGGGGATGAACGCCGCGCCCGTCTTTAATATACCGAATGCCGCAATCATCAGGCGGGTCGTTCTCGGCAGCAGGAACGCTACCCTGTCTCCCCTTTTTACGCCCTTTTCGATCAACGCGTTTGCCACGCGGTTGCAGATAGAATCAAGCTCGGCGTACGTATAAGAATTATCGCACGCGATAACCGCGGTTTTTTCGGGTTGTATTTTAGCCAGTTCTTCAAACGGCTTGTGTAAAAGCTTTTCGTCGATTTCACGGAGCGTACAATGCTCAAAGGCTTTGAGCGTTTTTCTCTGTTCGTCGGTCAGCATACTTAGCTTACACAGCTTTTGACCGGGAGCTTTGAGGATAGACTTTGCGCTCTCGGCTATCGCGGAAGCGATCATCATCGCGGTTTTTTCGCTGTAGAGCGCGGTGTTGTACTGAACATTGACCGCGATCCTGCCGTCGCCGCCCTCCTCAATATGGATCGAGAGGTTGAATTTCGGCAGCGGGTTGGTGATTACGGTTTCGATTATCTGCTCGCCCTCCAGCGTTTCGTGCTCGTCGACGCCGAGCTGGCAGGCGTAGTTTATTTTTGAGGTAAAGCCGTATTTGTCAAACAGCTTGATAAACGGATAAGCGCTGTTTTTCTGCGCCGCGCGGATAGCCGACGCGGTGTCGCCGACAAACTCAGCAGCGGTTCTGTCGGTGTCGATACAGCCGTGCAGCGGCAGGCTCTTGACGAACATACCGAAGGAATCAATATAGCTGATATCCTCTCTGCCGCCCGAGATCATTGAGATATACACGTTGCGGTCGGCGGTACAGCGGCTGACCGCGTACTCTGTAGCGGCGAGGAACAGCGCCGCGGGAGTCAGCGAATTTTCACGGCAGAAGGTATCCACCGCGGTTTCGTCTACAAACGCGCGCGCTTCGCCGAGCTCGCCATCCTCGGCGTTTCCGTTAAGGTCGGAAGCGATATCCGAGGCGTTCTCAAAGTCGGCGAACAGCTCTTTATAATATTCGAGCGACTGCTTGCCCTGCCCGCTGTTTTCGAGCTGAGCTTCGTCCGCGATATAGCTGTAGTAAGAGGCGTCGGTCTCGGGCTCTGTGCCGTTTGTGTAAATATCGGCAAGCCTTCTGATGAACGCCGAAAGCGACAGCCCGTCAAAGATGATGTGGTGAGCGTCAACAAGCAGGAGCACGTTCTTTTCGGTACTGATCATCTCACAGCGGAACAGCGGTCCGCGCGAGAGGTTGAACGGCCTTACGAACTCCGCTTCTTCATCTGCGACGTCAGCGGAGCTCATTGTGAGCACGGGTATCTCATAGTCAAAATCATCCGCCTGGCGCTGAACTATCTCCTTGCCCTCGAGTACGATGACCGAGGTCAGGACGGGATTTGCCTTGATCAGCTTTTCGAGTGAGTTTTTGAGCCTGTCAACATCGGTGCGCTTTGACAGCGTGTATTTCATCGGGATGTTGTATATCAACGCGTCGGGTCGCTTGACGCTGTCGTAGTATACGCCGAGCTGTTCGGCGCAGAGCGGAACGTTGTTAATCTCCGCCTCGGCGGTTTTGACAGCCCCGGCGGTTTTTCCGCTGAGAAGATGCTCTATTATTCTGTTCTCTACCGTGAGCAGAGTGCAGTCGTCGTCCATAAGCTCGGTAACGCTCGTCTTGAGCCCGAAGCTGTCGTACAGCTTGGCTGAGAACATAATCGTGGTGAGCGAGGTGAGTCCGAGCGATACAAGACTTTCGGTGACGTTTTTGCTCTCAAAGCCCGTGATCTCGCTGACCAT
>JBGULZ010000319.1:0-6362 GCA_045116595.1 Ruminococcus sp.
TATTGAAATATGCAATCAAAAATTTTAAGATCAAAAATCATTACACTGGCAAACTCACATTCATAAAATCCACATCTATTAAACTCAAGGCCATCGAGTTTTGTTTTATAAAAAACGCAGCCGACAAAAATTACATTCTTGAGTTCAAGCTTATACAAATCAGTGCCATAAAATCTCCTGTTTAAGAATATAGCTTGATGTCCATCTTCCCCGTTACTGCTTATCCATCTTTTATGTAGTTGATAATACACATTAAACTCGCGAGCACTGCATTCCCTTTTCATAAAACGACCTCCTTTAATCGTTTTTTTTCGTAAAGCACTGTATAATAGGACAGCCTACTTTTGCTATAATCATTATATCACCTGATGACACGGCTGTCAAGAATAATTTAAACAAATTTTCTTTTTGTTCATTGTATAGGTTGACCAACTTTTTGCCGGAGGTTAAATTATTCCTGAATTCACTTGAATTATGTAAACTTGATATATATAATTAGAGTAACATTAGCTAACCGAGGAGAGGTATAATGGGCAGACCTAAACAATATGAAAACAGAATCGAATATATAGATAAATGGCAAAAAGAGCATTACGGCAAAATAATGATAAAACTGCCGAAAGAAGAAATTGCAAGAATAAGAGCATACGCAGCATACTTTGGACCGAATATTTCTCGTTTCGTCCTGTCTGCTTGTGAAGACTTTGCCAAGAGCCAATCCGATACAATGACCGATGATACAAAAAGGGATATGGAAAGCTTTATCGAAGATTTCACAAAAGACTTCTTAAAAAATGATGAATGAAATTGTTTAATCTTTTTAGGTTTGATTCAAAGATTTTTTATGTTGAATAGATATCGAAACGGAATGATAAAATGGGAAAGCAATATGAAAGAGTAGATTATCGTGATCTACTCGCTGAATTGAACGGTGATCAGAAAAATGATTCCGAAAAACCGTCTGACGAACAATCGGAACTAAAAAACAAGGAACTGTTTGACCGCAAAATCAGTGACAAGAAGGTAAAGTATATTGTTATAGATAACACCATTCATTATAAAACTTGCAGATTAGTAAAAGGTACTTCATATGAGATGCTCGATTTTCGCGGTGAATATGATAAATCATATGACCAGTGTCCGAGCTGCGCGCTTTCTGCGTATTTACATATTGGCGCTGAAGATCCGAATAATGAAAGGAATTACCGTGAGTTTTTCAAAAGTGCCCGGTTTCCGTTCAAATGTGTGCGCGATATGTATTTGAATCAAAAATGCCGCACAAAACTCACGGACAATACAATGTATGTAAAAAACCGTAATGATAAATGGAAGATCGTGCTTTTACCGGACGGAAGAGTTAAATTGTTCCATAATAATTACATTGCGCGTCCGGATAACACCAGGAGAATCACCGATGGTTATCACGTCCAGGCAAAGAGCATTCCTATGGAAAGAGCTGTGGCGAATTTGTGCAGCTATGATTTTGACGCCGAACCGAAGCGTCATATCACTGAAAGCTCATCTGAAATAACGAAACTCGCCAAGGATACAGAGCTGAAATTGACTACTATGCAGAAATTCAAAATGCGTATAAAAAGATCGGCTCGGCGGTTGGTCAACGGGAACGATAACATCAGCATAAATGGCTTGAAGTCAGTTGAAGAATACAGGTATCCAAAAGACGGCGCGCTTTGTGTGTATGTCTGGGAAAATAACGAAAAAGAACAGTTTTGGATGCTGGGAGCATATTCAGCGGAAGGACATTCTTTTGCTGCTGTATACAACGGACATTTGCGAAAGGTCAACGCTGACAAGATCATTGCGTGGAAGGAAATGGTCGATTACGATTTCAGGCTGAGATAAAATGATTTGTATAAATTCGAATTTATATGAGAGAAACGATGATTATTAAAGCAACAAAGGTATTTGAAAACGATGGATATCAGGTGGTTATATTGCCTGAGGAATAATGGTTTGCCGAGAAAGAAGCAGCTGTACAGCGTATAGGCTCTTCTTTGATACTTTCTCCAAAAGACAAACTATGTGATGGTTTTCTCAGCGTAATCAATAGTTTTACTGAGGAGTATTTGTCCTATGGAAAAACCGAAAGGCAAGTTGAAATGAAAAACATTGAGAAAGAATAATTGTTTTTGAGCTCTCTTGACAGCCGCACATCAATATATTACAATTTATTGTGTGGTTGTCGAATGGAGGCGATCTTATGACTGATAGAAATAAAATGAATGATTTAGTATCCGCTTCGCCTGATGGTGTAATTACATCCGCTCAGGTAACAGCCGCCGGGCTGCATCGAAGTCTTTTACAAGAGCTTGTCAGCAGCGGAGAGCTCGTGCGGTTCAGCCGAGGAATATATTTGCGCGCTGATGTTTGGGAAGATGACTTTTATTTACTTCAGCTCAAGTACGAACGAGGCGTATACTCTCATGACACAGCTCTGTATCTGTTGGGTTATTCCGATCGAGCTCCATTAAAATACACAATGACTTTTCCAAAAGGATATAACTCAAAATCCCTTAAAAATGAAAATATCATCGTTAAACGAGTTATTCCTGAAAACTACTTGCTTGGAGTTTCAGAAATCAAATCTCCGAGCGGCAATAAGATACGCATATATGATTTGGAACGTACTCTGTGCGATATATTACGCGGAAGCGGCAGCGATATTCAAATTGTCGGAGAAGCTATGAAACGCTATGCTGCCTCAAACAACAAGAATATCCATAAATTGATGCAATATGCGGAACAGCTTCGAGTTAAACCAAAGGTGTTGCGTTATTTGGAGGTTCTGCTATGATAACCAAAAACCCAATGCAATTAAAGGCGTTTATAAAAAAACAAAGCGGCAGAAAAGCATATTTCCGCTCAGCTTGTAATGCAAAACTATATGTTGGAACGTCTTCTGGCTCGAATATCCCTTTCCGAGTATAATCGTAACTTTATCTTGAAAGGTGGGTTTCTTATTGCCGCGATCGTAGGATTGGATACCCGAGCGACAATGGATTTAGACACCACTATAAAAGGATTTACGCTGACGCACGAAAAACTCAGGGATATCTTTTCCGAGATCTGCGAGATCAAAGTTGATGATGACGTTAGCTTTGAAGTTGTCAGTGTTTCGGATATTCGTGAAACAGATGATTATCCCGGAATAAGGGTAGCCCTGAAAGCTAATTATTTACCGATAAGTGTTCCGTTGACAGTAGATGTTACGACAGGTGATGTTATAACTCCCGGCGAGATAGAATACTCATTTTCAACTATGTTTGATGACAGTTTAATCAATGTACTTGCGTACAGTTTAGAAACTGTTTTAGCCGAAAAACTTGAAACTGTTCTGTCTCGCTCAATCGCTAACACGAGACCGAGAGATTATTACGATATTCACATTCTATACTCGCTTCACTTTGATAAATGCGATATCAGTGTTCTTAAAGAAGCATTGATACGAACAACTGAAAAAAGAGGCACTTCATATATATTAGCGGATTACCCGGAAATCATGGAGATGATTAGCAGCAGTAACGAGCTTCAAAAGCACTGGGATAAATACAGATCCGAATTTGATTACGCAAAAGATATTACATTTGCATACACCTGTGATTCGGTTGTAAAAATAATGAATACCATAGTGAAATAAGTAAATATATAATTCACAAAAACAAAAGAAAAGCCCCAACAAAAACGATTTTTTCGCGTTCGTTTTTGTTGGGGTTATATTTACTCAAAAAACCAGTAATTATGCTGATTATAATATGTTTGCAGATTATAAAATCAACCTACCTTAAGGAACACTGTTGATTTTAAGGAACCTGAGCTGCGATTATAGTCAGCAGACATACCGCCAAAGTATTCCCCATTTTATTACATCTTATTCTTCTATACAAATACTTATTTGTGCCCTGAAAAAGCAATTATTATAGTTTTAGAATTACTTTAATTATATTGAAGAGTCAATCCATATATGATATACTATATAGAAACGGCAAGATGTACTGAACGATAATATACTTATATATCTTATTGATAGCAATATTGCGGAAGCTGGCAAAGCGTTTAATGACGGAGCGCACATAATCTCTATGAAAGTCTCTTTAAATAACGTTGAAACCGAGCTTGGTAAGCTTGTTCACGACCTTATGTGCAAACAAGCAAATAAAATGCTATATAAATAAATGGCAGAAAAAACATACAACTATAAAAGCATAATAGAAGGAGTTGAGCATATGTGTAAATCAGTAGAGGATTATATAAAAGAATATGCAGAAAAAGAACGTATGAACGAAAGAACGGAAATAATAAAGAAATTTATTAAAAAAGGATTGGTTTCAAACGAGGAAATCGCTGAGACAATGGATATGCCTTTGGATGAAATTCAAAAAATAGCCGCAACCATCTAATATCACTATCAATGATTTCGATATCAAGACCGACAAGGATAAACCTCTGAGGATAACCAAACTTGATAACGAAAAATTCTATGATTTGGCTTCACTCATCAACACTACGAATCATTTAAGCTCTGATGTTTTCCGACTTTATCATATGACCTCTTTTGATGAATGGTTATGCTTTAGGGAAATACAGGATTATAAAGATCATTGGTATTACTGTGTGATTGAAAACACTGATACTCAGAATAAGGCTTATCTGTTCTTCGAGCCTTATGAAAAAACTTGGAGATGTATTAAATACGTTTTGATCGACAAAGACGGTAAACAAAAACGCTTTAAACGGTAAGTTTTCGTGCTCACACAAGCGTTTCAGCCATTTATACGACGCACTTAGATGCAACGGTTCACCGTTACATTTGTTAACAACCTATTTTACTTACCCACTGATAACCGCAAACAATACGAAACCCTCTGTAAAAGCACTAAAAGATGATCGAATCTGTTTGATTTAAGTTCACAAAAACAAATAAACCTCCAACAAAAACGAAATTTTTACGTTCATTTTGTTGGGGTTTTATTTACTCAAAAATACAGTAATTATGCCGGTTATAGTATGTTTGCAGATTATAAAATCAACCTACCTTTAGGAACACTGTTGATTTTAAGGAACCTGAGCTGCGATAATAGTCAGCATACATACCGTCATAATATGCCTGCTGTGTTTTTATACGCGCCGAAGCTTTGTCTACTAATAGAGATATATTATTACCCGCTAAAACCTATCGGAGTCTTTTTGTCATTTGTTATTAACTCTTTCGAAATAGTAAAATCGCAGTCTTTAAGTGAAAAATCATTGGTAGGGTCGGAAGTCTGAACGAAACCGCCATATACCCTCGCCGCATAGCAAAGGATGGCATCGTCAACCAAATTCCTGCAAAATCTTCCGTTGCCGTTTTCTATCTTACCAACTGACTTCTCACAAATATCAGCAATCTTTTCCTTCGCATCCGTATCAATCGTAAATCCTCTTCTTTGAGCTTCCAAGTCGACGATTTGCACCAACTCATTGACAGAATAATCAGGAAACTCGATTTTGAATGGAACACGCGATCTCAGTCCGGGATTACGTAAGAAAAACTCATTCATCTCATTTGGATAACCAGCGAATATAACAACTGTATCTTCACGGTTGTTTTCCATCTCCTGAACAATCATATTGATCGCTTCATCTCCATAATCACCCTTCCTACAATCTGCTAAAGAATACGCCTCGTCTATAAATAACAGTTTTCCCCTTGCTTTGGAAAAGACTTTCTTCACTTTGGTTGCTGTCTGACCGACATATTCCGCTATCAAATCAGAACGCCCGACTTCAACGATTTCGCCGCTCTCAAGTAATCCTATTTCATGTAATAATCTCGCCATAATTCTAGCTACAGTGGTTTTCGCTGTTCCGGGGTTTCCGACAAATTCCATATTCAGCACAACAGGAATATTTTGTTTTTTGCACTTCGTCATATCCTGTTGCATCCTTGCAAAAGCGGTGACCTTTCTGACCTGTTCCTTGACTTGTTTCAGCCCGATCAGTTCATCCAAAAGCACCATTGCGCTTCGAGGTTTGGACTCTTCAGAACAGGAATTACCAGTTTCCGCTTGTTCAGATTGAGTTTTTTTAGTTCTCTCTGATTCTTTCTTCAACAGAATACCGTTATCATACAACTTTTGAATGACTTCTTCCATTCCTTTTTTCCCGAGATTACGCACCTTCATAAGATCTTCTTCCGTCATCACCATTAAATCTCCCACCGTGTTTATTCCTGATCTTTTCAGGCTGTTAAAAGCACGAACACTGAAATCCATATCCTCTATTTCCATTTCCTCTACCGAATAACCGTTGCTTTCAGCATCCGGCTTATCGTCATGAACCGGACGTTGTTGCATCATTGCATC
>JBGULZ010000320.1:0-3196 GCA_045116595.1 Ruminococcus sp.
TTAATTTAGACGAGATCCAAAGCGCAATGATGGCTGAGATCGCCGACATCACCGATGTTCCCAAGGGCGCTTACAACTTTAGGGTAAACAGTCAGCTTGCAGGCAGAAATACGACCGACAACATCAATATCGTCACCAAGGAAGGTATGCCGGGTATCGACATCTACATCAAGCCCGGTACAAAGAATGAGAGCGTACACATTCCCGTAGTCGTTTCGGACTCAGGGATCAAAGAGACGGTCTACAACGACTTTTTTATCGGCGATGACTGCGACGTTGTGATCGTAGCGGGCTGCGGCATCAACAACTGCGGAACACACGATTCACAGCACGACGGTATCCACCGCTTTTACGTAGGCAAAAACTCAAAGGTAAAATATGTTGAGAAGCATTACGGCGCCGGCGACGGCAACGGCAAGCGCATCCTCAACCCTCAGACAGAGGTTTATATGGAGGACGGCAGTACAATGGAGATGGAGATGGAGCAGATCAAGGGCGTTGACTCCACCGAACGTATGACCATTGCCGAGCTCAAAGAAAACGCCAAGCTTATCGTAAAAGAAAGGCTTATGACCCACGGAAATCAGACCGCTGTGAGCGGATACAAGGTATCGCTTAACGGCAACGGCTCAAACGCCGACGTAGTATCGCGTTCGGTGGCGCGCGACGATTCATCACAGACCTTCAACGCCTGTATCGCGGGCAACGCGGAGTGCTCCGGTCACACCGAGTGCGACTCGATAATTATGGATAACGGCAAGATCCTCGCTATCCCCTCTCTCGAGGCGAACAACGTTGACGCTATGCTCGTCCACGAGGCGGCGATCGGCAAGATCGCGGGCGATCAGCTCATAAAGCTTATGACCCTCGGACTCACCGAGGCAGAAGCTGAGGAGCAGATAATCAAAGGCTTTTTGGCGTAAGCAACGTGACGTTGCATCCGGTCCCGCCTTTTTTAACTTCCGCGTTAGCGGTTGTGTTTGCTGAACGGCGAGTTATAACTCAGATAAAAAAACCACTGTCATCCTGAGCTTTAGCGAAGGATCTCCTTGTGTTACCACTGACGTTGGTAAAAGAGGTAGGAGATTCTTCGGCGGAGCCTCAGAATGACAGCTTTTTTATATTTTCATCCGTTCAGTATATAAACTCCCAAATTCAAATAGCTCGCGAACAGCACCCACGCCAAATACGGGAGCTGCAAAAGCGCCGCTGTTTTGTCGCGCTTGTAAAACGTGAAGATCATCAGCACGACAAGCACGTCGAGTATCAATATCCAGATAAACGCGAACAGTCTCCATTTCAATACAAAGAAGGCTATCGGCCACAGCAAATTGACGATCAGCTGAACATAGTAAATCAGCTTTACATTTGAATCATTAAGGTGTTTATCCCTCAGGATCCCGAAAGATACGCCCATCAGCACATACAAAATCGTCCATACGATCGGAAAGAGTATCGACGGCGGCGAAAGCGGCGGCTGATTTAACATATCATAATCCATACTTCCCGATATCAAAAAACCGACTATCCCGCCGAGCGCGAGCGGAATTAAGATTGAAAGGGCGTAGTTTTTAAACTTTGACATCAAATCCCTCGATTCATAATATTATCAGTAATAGAATATGAGTTTAGGGCGCAAATTATGTATCAGTATTCGGTTATATTTCTAATATTGAATAAAGCAACCGCTGCCGCTATGGTAACGGTTGCTTTTTTATACCCGAATCACTTTTTCTTAAAACACTTTTTATCAAAGCTCGGGTTAAACGCGTAGTAGTTTTTGCTGTCTAACTTGTCAGTCAACAGTCTTAAATTTTCGCCGAAGCGCTGGTAATGCACGACCTCGCGCTCGCGCAAAAACCTTATGGCGTCCTTAACGTCGTAATCGTCGCAAAAGCGCAGGATATTGTCATAAGTCGTGCGCGCTTTCTGCTCCCATAAGGCTATCAATGCACTACATAGAATACACGCTCATTGTTTTTATAAATTCCAATGAATGTTGATGATACGGCGGTTTTTACTGCCGCCGACTTCTATGTAGTCGATCAATGTGTTGACCGTCAGGCTGTCCAATTCTTTTATATCCTTGAATTGCCTTATAACATCAAACTGATTGTCTGTGCTGTCAATTTGCGTGGTGATATAGGCTAACTCTTTTTGATAGTCCGCTATATCCTGCTCTAAGGCTTGCTTGTTTGCTCTGCAATCCTCAGATAACATCAAGAATTCCTCTTTTGAGATCACTTCATCGAGCTTATCAAGATAGAGATTTTTATACCGCTTGTTCAGCTTTTCTATTGACTGTTCCGCGGTTTTTATCCTCGATTTCAGCATTTCTGTCTTTTCTACATATCCGTTTTCGATATTCAGATTTTCGGATATATACGCTTCATCAACATACTGCTGATACAATAGCCGAATTTGTTTGAGGACTTCCCTTTGCAACACCTTTTCGGAAACGAATGTACCTGAACACCTATCACTTGCAAAGTAATGTGTACTGCAACGGTAATACCTTTCGTGATGTGTATAGTAGATACGCATTGAACTTCCACAATTTAGGCATTTGACCTTTCCTGCAAAAACGTTCGGTTCGCCCATATTACAGGCTTTAGGCTTGCTTGCCCTCAACCGCTGAACTTTATCCCAAGTGCGTTGGTCAATGATCGGCTCATGCGTTCCCTCGACGATATCCCATTCATCTTTCGGCTTTTGCCGCTTCTTTGTTGACTTATAGGATATGTTTTCCGACATACCTTGAACGACACAGCCCCGATATACTAAGTTAGACAGCATTCTACCAATAGAATAGGTGTGCCAAATATCCGAACATTCCTTGTGCGCGTTCTGAAACGGCTGACCGTGCTGTTGTTTATAGGTAGCAGGATTCGGTATGCCCAGTTCATTCAACTTTCGGGCAATAGGAGTAATGCCGTAACCCTGCAAATACAAATCAAAGATATATCTGACAACTTCGGCAGCTTCTTCATCAACAATCAAATGATTCTTGTTATCGGGATCTTTGATATATCCATATGGAGCAAATGCGCCCACCCACAAGCCTTGTTTGCGTTTTGAAGCTAACGTAGCCTTGACGTTCTCGGACAAGTCCTCTAAATACCATTGATCTACAAGCGAGGTGATTTGCCGTTGCTTGCGGTTGAATTTATTGGTGGAATCCGCGTTATCGACAACG
>JBGULZ010000321.1:0-15451 GCA_045116595.1 Ruminococcus sp.
GAGATCGTCGGCACGGGCGGCGACAACGCGCAGAGCTTTAATATTTCAACCACCTCGGCATTAGTCGCGGCTGCAGGAGGCGTAAAGGTCGCTAAGCACGGCAACCGCGCCGCGTCATCAAACAGCGGAACAGCGGACTGCCTTGAGGCGCTCGGCGTCAACATCAACCAGAGTCCTGCCCGCTGCATCGAGATGCTCAAGGAAGCCGGAATGTGCTTTTTCTTCGCGCAAAAGTACCACTCCTCTATGAAGTACGTCGGCGCTATCCGCCGCGAGCTGGGCTTTCGCACGGTGTTCAATATTTTGGGACCGCTTACAAATCCCGCTTCTCCGACGCGCCAGCTGCTCGGTGTATATGACGAATATCTTGTTGAGCCGCTCGCGCAGGTATTGATAAACCTCGGCGTAAAGCGCGGTATGGTCGTATACGGACAGGACAAGCTCGACGAGATCTCATTGAGCGCCCCGACAAAAATTTGCGAGATCAAGGACGGATGGTTCAAATCCTATGTCATAACTCCCGAGAAGTTCGGCTTTGAGCGCTGCACCAAAGCAGATCTAAAGGGCGGCACACCGGAGGAAAACGCGCAGATCACACGCGATATTCTCGGCGGAAAGCCCGGACATATGCGCAACGCGGTGCTGATGAACGCTGGAGCGGCGCTGTACCTTTACGATAAGGCGGACAGCCTGAAAAACGGCATAGCTCTCGCCGCAGAGCTGATCGACTCCGGCGCCGCGCTGAAAACGCTTGAAAAGACGATAGAAGTCAGCAATCGCCCCGAGGTAGAGATATGACGATCCTCGATAAACTCGCGGAGCACGCGCGGGAACGCGTGGCTTCGGCAAAGCAGAATATTTCTGCAGAAGAAATAAAAAGGCATGCTCTCGCTATGCCGCGCGGTGACTTTGAATTTGAAAAAGCGCTCAAAAAAGAAGATATCTCTTTTATATGCGAGTGCAAAAAGGCTTCGCCGTCAAAGGGGATCATCGCAAATGATTTTCCCTATCTTCAAATTGCTAAGGAATACGAAGCCGCCGGCGCGGACTGTATTTCGGTTCTGACAGAACCCAAGTGGTTTTTGGGCAGCGACCGCTATTTGCAGGAAATCGCACAGGCAGTCAACATTCCGTGTCTGCGCAAGGATTTTACCGTGGACGAATATATGATTTACGAGGCAAAGTGCCTCGGCGCGTCGGCCGTTCTGCTGATATGCTCGATACTGAGCGAAAATCAAATCAAAGAGTACATAGAGATCTGCGACACGCTCGGACTTTCGGCGCTTGTGGAAGCTCACGACGAAACCGAGGTAAAAACGGCGCTCAAATGCGGCTCAAGAATGATCGGCGTGAACAACAGGAACCTAAAGGATTTTTCCGTTGACACCGAAAACAGCAGACGGCTCAGAAGCCTGATCCCAAAGGACGTGATTTTCGTCTCGGAGAGCGGAGTAAAAACTCCGGGGGACGTACAGCTCCTGCGTGAAATAGGGGCGGACGCGGTCCTTATCGGTGAAACGCTGATGAAAGCCGCGGACAAAAAGAAAAAACTAAATGAATTAAGGGGTATATGATGACAAAAATAAAATTTTGCGGACTCACCCGTCCGTGCGACATAGAAGCCGCCAACGAGATCAAGCCCGATTACATCGGCTTTGTGTTTGCGCCGAACAGCAAACGCAGAGTCAGCTACAAGCAGGCGGTCGATTTAAAAAACTTACTTAATAAAGATATCAAAGCTGTCGGCGTGTTTTTGAACGAGGATATAGATCAGGTGATATCACTGTTGAACCTCGGAATTATCGACGCCGCGCAGCTTCACGGCGACGAAAGCGTTGAATATATAACCCGAATCCAAAAAGGGACCGGCAAGCCCGTGATCAAAGCGTTCCAAATCCACAGCGAACAGGATGTTGCCTACGCCGAAAAAACGATCGCGGATTACATCATCTTGGACGCCGGAACAGGCGAAGGAAAAACCTTTGACTGGGCGCTTGTTGAGAATTTCAAAAAACCGTATTTTCTCGCCGGAGGTCTTAACCCCGGTAATGTGACCGACGCGATGCGCAAGCTGCACCCCTACGCGCTTGACGTGAGCACGGGAATCGAAACAGACGGCTTGAAGGATAAGAAAAAAATGGCAGAATTTGCCGCAGCTGTAAGAAAGGAAGAAACCAAATGACAAACCCAAACGGGCGATTCGGGATCCACGGCGGACAGTACATTCCCGAAACCCTGATGAACGCCGTGATCGAGCTCGAAGAGGCGTATAACCACTATAAAAGCGATCCGGAGTTCAACCGCGAGCTGACAGAGCTTTTTAACGAATACGCCAACCGTCCGTCAAGGCTCTACTTTGCCGAGCGGATGACAAAAGACCTCGGCGGCGCGAAGATCTACCTCAAGCGCGAGGATCTTAACCACACCGGCGCGCATAAAATCAACAACGTGCTCGGTCAGGCGCTCCTCGCCAAAAAGATGGGAAAAACACGGCTCATCGCCGAAACAGGCGCAGGTCAGCACGGTGTTGCAACCGCAACCGCTGCCGCTTTGCTCGATATGGAATGTGTTGTGTTTATGGGCGAGGAGGACACCATCCGCCAAGCGCTCAACGTATATAGAATGAGATTGCTCGGCGCGGAGGTCGTAGCCGTTAAAAGCGGAACACGTACACTAAAGGACGCGGTAAGCGAGGCTATGCGCGAGTGGACTACCCGCATAAGCGACACCCACTACTGTCTTGGCTCTGTTATGGGGCCGCATCCGTTTCCGACTATCGTCCGCGATTTTCAGGCGGTCATATCAAAAGAGATCAAAGCTCAAATGCTCGAAAAAGAAGGCAGGCTTCCCGACGCGGTGATTGCCTGCGTCGGCGGCGGCTCTAACGCTATCGGAAGCTTTTACCATTTTATCGAGGACAAGGACGTGCGTCTGATTGGATGCGAAGCGGCAGGCAGAGGGATCGACACCTTTGAGACCGCCGCTACTATCTCCACCGGCAGGCTCGGAATTTTTCACGGTATGAAATCATATTTTTGTCAGGATAAGCACGGTCAGATCGCGCCTGTCTACTCAATTTCGGCAGGACTTGACTATCCCGGAGTAGGTCCCGAGCACGCGCATCTTTACGACATCGGCAGAGCGGAATATGTCGCGATCACCGACGACGAAGCGGTCAACGCCTTTGAGTATCTCTCAAAAACCGAGGGCATAATCCCCGCGATTGAATCGGCTCACGCTATAGCCTACGCGATGAAGCTCGCGCCCACTCTCGACAAGGAAAAAATTATCGTTATAACCGTCTCAGGCAGAGGCGACAAGGACTGCGCGGCTATTGCGCGTTACAGAGGGGAGGATATTTATGAGTAATATAGCAAAGGCATTCCAACGCGGAAAGGCTTTTATTCCGTTTATAACCTGCGGAGACCCCGATTTGGAAACAACGGCGGCGGCAGTCCGCGCGATGGCGCAAAACGGCGCTGATTTGATCGAGCTCGGGATCCCGTTTTCCGACCCGACCGCGGAAGGTCCCGTTATTCAGGCGGCGAATATCCGTGCGCTCAGCGGCGGCGTGGACACCGATAAAATCTTTGATTTTGTGCGCGATCTGAGAAAGGACGTCACCGTTCCGATGGTATTTATGACCTACGCGAATGTGGTCTTTTCCTACGGCTCGGAAAAATTTATCTCGATTTGCCGTGAGATCGGCATTGACGGCCTGATACTGCCCGACATCCCCTTTGAAGAAAAAGAGGAGTTTTCTGAGATCTGCCGCCGTTATGATGTCGACCTGATCTCCCTGATCGCCCCCACCTCGGAAAGCCGTATCGGTATGATAGCAAAAGACGCGGAAGGTTTTATTTATTTGGTATCGAGCCTCGGCGTTACCGGAGTCCGCAGCGAGATCACCACCGACCTCGGCGCGATCGTCAAGGTCATCCGCGAAAACACCAATGTTCCCTGTGCCATCGGTTTCGGAATATCTACGCCTGAACAGGCAAAGCAGATGGCAGGTATAGCCGACGGCGCGATCGTCGGCTCCGCAGTAGTCCGTCTTTTGGAACAGTACGGCAAGGACGCGCCGGAGCATATAGGCGAATATGTCCGCAAAATGAAAGAAGCTGTCCGCTCAATCAAGTGATACAGACAGCAAGCCCAATTATAAAGAAAAGCCCAAAAAGCCGATGTTTATCAGCTTTTTGGGCTTTTGTATATTCTTTACATCCCTGTTAATCATCAGGGAAAAAATCATTTGCCGCCTGAGAATACAGACACAGCGCTTTGACTGTGTTGATCAGGTTTTCGTTATCCGTGCCGCCGTTGAGTGCGCTATAACAATAGTTCATCGGGCTGTAGGTAACGCTTCCGCTTTTTTCTCCCGCGGATACATTAAGCTTGAACCTGTTTTGCAGCTCCTTTGCCGCGATACCGCGGATGCGCGCGATCTGAAATTCACCGTCTTTGGCGGTTTCGACCTTCTTGCCGTTGACAGAGAAGGTGAGCGTTGTGCTGCTCTTGAAGTAGAGCGAGAGCGTGGTTTCGGATTTCAGCGAGAGCGTCGCGCCCTCAAAGCTTACGCCCTCGGGCAGCTTGAATTCTTTATCCGGCGCTGTGATATTTACATCGCCGAGTTCCTTGTCCGCCTCCGGCAATACTGAATTTGCGAGCGTATCCGTATTCCTGTCAAAATAGATCTGCGCGTACGCGCCGTAGTTGAGCATTGCCTTAACGAGCGGCACCGCCGCTGCCAAATCTTCTCTTTCGTCTGCGTGCTCGAGCAGATAAGCCGCGTATTCCTTGACCGAGTAGGTGTATTCCGTACCCGCAAAGTTTTCGTCAAACATCTGCGCCTTTATCTGTGACGCCATCTCCTTTGCGGCGACTCCGCACTTGAACACATAGTAGGTCTTTCCGTTCAATTCCTTTCTCACCGCGTCCTTCACAAACATCTTTTGTACGGTCGTACCGTTTTTGACCGGAATGGTAAAGTGCATATAGGCGGTGTTTTTGTGAGCGATAACAGATTCGGAAAGCTCCATATAGAAGTTGACTCCGATATCGCCGTTGAGCGAGACAGAATGACCCTCAAGGCTGACGCCTATCCCCGCGGACGGTATTAGGGTAGTATTATTGAGAGCGCTGTTGTCGCTGACAACGCCTGCTTCAAATACATTCGTGCCGTCGGTAAAGGGCTTTTCGAGCGTGACCGTACCGCCGTAGCTGTCGGAGGTTACGCTTACGTCATCAGTGTACGTCAAAGTGACCGTTGAGCTGCTGCCGCCGATACCCGATGAATCATAGCCGCCCGTTGCTTTAACGGTTCCTCCGCTGATGACTACATCGCTATAGCAGTCATAACCTGCTCCGATACCCGCGGCGTTCCTGCCGCCTGTCGCGTTGACAGTGCCGCCGCTTATAACGACCCTGCCGGCGTAATTATCGCTGCCGCGTCCGCCTCCTATACCGGCGCCGCCGTATCCGCCTGTCGCGTTGACGGTACCGCCGTTGATGGTGATCGTTCCCTCGTTGTCAACAACAAAGTCCCCGGTACCGATACCCGCGCCGTATTCCGCGCCGGTCGCGTTGATCATGCCTCCGTTGATCGTGATGTTTCCGGAGGTGTTGTTATAGCCGCCGATGCCCGCGCATGATGACGGCGGTTGGGTGATATTCCACTTTCCGCTTCCTTCGCTTTGTCCCCATACGGTCAGAGAACGTCCGCCGTTGACCGACATTCCCGCCGGGTTCGTAAGCGTTGCGCCGTCGCAGAGGATGATGTTAACTCCGCCCTGAGACGTTCCGTTGTCGCTGATGCGGTTGTTGTTGGTGACATTGCCAATAACAGCATACCAGCCGTTTTCAAGATCGGTCTCGTCTCCGATGATCCGTGTGGCGGTGACAGTCTGCTCGTCTCCGTTCAGGTCGATATATGTGACCTTAACAGCGCGCGAAAGCTTCTCGAGCGTTTCTGTTTTATCGGAAGTATAGGTGACTCCTCCCATAGTGACCGAGGCGGTATAGACGCGCTCGCCCTCGGAAGTGTATGTAGGCTCAGTCGTTGTTACATAGGTGATATCGTCGCCCTGTGCCGTTTTTGAACATTCATAGCCGCAGACCGAGCAGCGAAAAACAGCAGTTGCTTTCTCGTGACCTTCCCAAGTCCATTCGGGAGCTTCATAAGTGTGCGATTCAAATTCCGCGTTTATCGTTACATCCGACAACGGCATTGTAAAGGTATTTTTCTCGCTGTTGTAGCGAACGTTGTTATCCTTGGCGTCCTTTACCGTGATACCGACAAGATGCCGGTCATCGTATTCGCTAACGGTAACATTTACCTTCTCCCCCGCCTGTGCGCTCTCGGGAGCTGACACCGCTCCGTCGGGTACGCTGTCGGCTATACTGATATTAAATGTGTCGCCGCGGAATATTGCGTTTATCGTCACGTTGTCGTCGGGCATTATAAAGCCGAAGGAATCATCGACTCCGACTATCTCGGTCTCATCGCCGCTGTCGGTCGTATAGCTGATATATTTAATGTCATAGCCGAATTCCTCATGCGGATAAACCTTGATCGATTGTCCCTCATATGCCTCAACAGGCGCGAATACATAGCCGCCGACCATATCGGACATAGAGATCGTATGTATCGGCTTTTCGGTCCACTTTGCGTACAGAGTGATATCCTCATTCACCGGCTCGCTGAAATCGAACGAGGCATTTAATCCCTCGTCCTTATACCAGCCGCCGAAGGCGTAGCCGTCACGCGCCGGGTCATCCGGTCTGTCAACAACGGAACCCTTGATAACGACCTGATCGACATCCTCTGTCTGATCATTCATTTTGCCGCCGTTGAGCGCATAGGTCACTACCGCCCCGCGCTCTATTGTGATGTGCCTGGGGAAATTGTAGTAAAAGCTGCCGTCGGGACGCAGCGCATCCTTAGGACTGTATTTGGTCACAAGCAGCGAGGGATCGACAAAAATATCGTCATAATACAGCGCCCTCTGCTGCTCTGCGTCGACAGAAATGCGAGTTATACCGTCATAAAGGTACATCCGTCTGTCGGCGCGGATACCGAAGCTTTTCGCCTGCGCGGTTATCGTGCCGCCTGCGATAATGATATCCTTTGAAGCGAAAAACGCGTTGCCCTGCGAACCGGTAACGCTGAAATCTCCGTCGAGCGTCAGCGAACCGATATTGACATAAACTCCGTTTGAGAACATCTGTTCGGCTGTCAGGTCGCCGCTTCCCGTGATTTTCAGGTTCATCCTGTTAGAGTATATCAGCGATTTTAGGCTGCTGTTGATGCCTGGAAGCGACGTAACGCCATTGAGGTTCAAAACGAAGTTTTCAGGGTCGAAGCTCACCTTTCCGTCGCCCAGAACATCATTCTTATTTGCGTCGGTCACCTGCGTGCCGCCTACCCACAGCTGATAGGTATCTCCGTATTCGGCGGTCAGGGTCACGCTTTCGTTCAGCGTAAAGGAAGTGCCGGGAACAAAAACATCTGTCGAGGAACCTATCGTCCCTCTCCAGCCGGAGAAATATTTATTATCGGGAGGCGTAAAGGCGCTTGCAGGAATGGTAAATGTATCTCCCTTTGCAAGATATACATCATCCATCGCGCCGCTGCCGTCGCCGGGATCAAAACTGACCTTAATGCGCTCATATCCGCAGAGCGTACACCTCAGCCCTGTCGAGTCATATTCATGTAAGTCCACGTCCTGATCCGCGTCACAGTATTCACAGGTCGTCTTATGGCTGTATTCGTCGATCACTGTGTAGTTTGTATGAGAAAAAACGCAAGGGCTTACCTCGGCAAACTTGCAGTTGCGGCAGGCGCTAAGGCGCTCATCCTTCGTTTTCAGCTGAGCGTTGTTATCATCACTTCCGGAGCTCACCATCATCTTGTTGTCGAGAGTAAGCGTACCGCTGTTTGATCCGCTCTTGCCCTTGCCGATCGCGTTGGCTGAGGAAAGTCCGGTCTTTGCGGTGACTATGCCGCCGAAGATATTCACCTCACCGCCGGAGCCGCCGTGACCGCCGCCGATGCCCGCGCCGGATAGTTCTTCGTCGCCGCTGAACAGATCAGACAGAGCGGCGATCGTTATCATCATAGCGTTTGCCGTTCGCTGATATTGACTCGTCATCGGAGAATGTCCGAGACATCTTGTGACCATCTCCAGCATTTCATCAGAGTCTTTATAGCTTGATGAGGTAGCGATAACATAACCGCCGGTGATGTTTACGATATAATTACTGCCGTTCTTACCGCCGCCGATGCCCGCGCCCGCAGAGGAAGTTGCGACCACAAAGCCATCGGAGATATCGATATAGCCGCCGTTTTTACCTCTTCCGCCGCCTATACCCGCGCTGTCTATACTCTGTGCAAAAACCGTACCGCCTTTGATATAGATAGGACCGCCCTGTTCCGCGTCTCTGCCGGCGCCGATTCCCGCACCCGGTCTGTCACCGTACGCGATCGCGTTGACTTCGCCGTCGTAAATATAGATCGGACCGTTTTCGCAGCCTCTGCCGCCGCCGATAGCGGCGCAGCCGGAACGGCCTTTCGCGGTAATTTGGCCGCCGTAGATCGCGATGGCTCCGATCGACCTTTGTGCTTCAACGCCGCTTCCGATAGCGGCTCCCGACAAATAGGTACTGATTTCAAATTTACCGCCGTAGAATGTGATTCCTTCGCCGGTGCGTAAGCTTGCCATACCTTTGTTACCGCCGCCGTTGCCGGTGCTGTTGCCGTAGTTAACATCTATCGAGAAGTTACCGCCGTAAAAAATCAAGCGGCCGGCGGATCCGAAGCCCGCGCCGCCGATCGCGGCGCCTCTGGTTTCTGTCTTGGTAGTTACACTAAAATTACCGCCGTGAAAGTTCATATCTCCGCTGTTGCCTTTATCGGCTCCGATCGCGGCTTCATCCTGATCGTCGCGCTGGGCATAACGCTCGCAAAAAGAGATCAGATTGCCTGTGCCGTTCTTCTGATCATAAACATTCAGGGTGTCATTTTCGCCGACCTCAAGACCTCTGCGGAAGTCCACCGTCGCGCCGTCGCCGAGGATGATATTTATCTCTCCGTCGGAGCGGATACGCTTTTGGAAGGTCACATTGCTGTTTACATAATACCAGTTTCCGCCCTGCAAGGTGCTGCCGTCAGCAACGTCGGACATTTTGATATACCCCTCGGCAGGAGTGCGGATACGATTCTTTGTGATTACCTCCTTGCCGTTCCACGAACGCTCTCTGTATGTCACAACAGAAGTAAAGAACGCCGCGGACACCGTTACGTCTGAGCCTGCCGGCATAACAAAGGATTTGTTGTTGTCGATCTCGATCTGCTTTGTTTCGGTGTCCCATTCATATGTCGCGTAAAGCTTATAATACGGTTTTGTAGCAAAGGTCGGGGTCGCCGTTACGTTGACCGTGTCTCCCTTTCGGGCGCGAACGCGGTCGGCGGAAATCGTGCCGTCGTTATTGTCGGAGATATGTACCGAATAGATTTCTTCTACCGTAAAAGAGATACGAGCGTCCGCCGAGGGCATGGTAAACTCCGCCCTGACATTGCGGTAAGCGTCGAGTATCTCAAGCTCCGCTTCAACGGTCTTTTCCTCGCCGTCCTGCGTATACGTCATCGTCATTCCCGTTACATGAAAACGAAAGTCGTTGGATATCAGCCGCGCCGTAACGCTGATCTGATCTCCCGGCTGAACGGAATGACTTGCTCCCTCTACCGTGCTGCCGCCGATTTTGGTTTCAAGCGCGATATTTTCGTAGTAGTCATTTGTCAAACTCGGTTCAAACAAATCGACCGTAAGAGTCTGCGTACCGCCCGCCGCGCCTACGGAAAACGGAACAACACTGAACAGACCGGTCAGCATAAGTACCGAAAGCAGTATGCTTACGACTTTTATTGTCGGTTTCCTGAGTTGTTTCATAAGCCCGCCCCCAAACAATCAATAAATATTAATACGATTTTGCTTATATGTTATAATTTCTCAATTATATTGTACAACAAAAAACTAAAATAATCAAGCTTTTGGCGCAGAATAATGGGAATTGCCCGATAAAATAAACCGGATCAAAACCCTTTCGAGTCTTGATCCGGCTTGTATCATACTGATTGTTATTATTGTTTTTTGTTTTCTTATGCTTTGCCGAGATAAACGGTCTTGGTGTAGAAGTTACCTGTGTAAATGCTTCTTCCCTGTGAGGAACGGAATGCGCTCTTGTGTGCCGCGTTGCTGAGCTCGCAAACCGCGATCTCGCTGTTTGAATCAGACTCTACGTTAACGATGGAATCCTTGCTGTTGAAGTTGTCTGTAGTCAGGATCCTGCTCTTTACAAATACGCCGTTTTCGAGCAAGAAATCGCTTTCCTTTTCCTGTGCGCCGGCTGTGTTGTGGTAAGCCTTGATCGTGCCCTCGAGCTTAATGTCAACCGAGTTGAGGCCAAAGGTTGAGCCTACTACCGCGCCGCCGCCCTTTCCGGCATGATTGTAGATGAAGCTTGCGTTCTTCAGGGTGTATACATTCGTGATTCCATGGGAGTTGATTGCCAAAGCTCCGCCGTAGTTACCTGCTTTGTTGCTATCGCAAGCCAAACCGTCAATAACGCTTCCGGTATCATCAAGATAGATTCCTCCGCCGCTGTATTTGGCAATGTTGCGGCTCATTTTGACGTTTTTAATGCTCATTTCAGTAGTGCAATACAGTCCGCCGCCATAGCTTCCGCTGTTGTTGATGAAGGTGCTGTCCTTTACACAATCTCTTAAGTATGCTACTGCTCCGCCTTCAAATCTTGCACTGTTGTTCTCAAAGATGCAGTTCTCTATTGTTTGAGCTGTGCAGATAGCGCCGCCTTTTTCGAATGATTTGTTGCCGGTGAAGCGGCAGTTCTTAACGTTGGCGCAGACCAGAGCACCGCCGTCTTTATCGGAAGTATTGTTCTTGAACACAGAATTGGTGACAGTGACAAACCTTTCGCGTCCGTCATAATCTAAGCTGATCGCGCCGCCGTCTTTTTTATTATGGCAGTTGATAAATGTGCAGTTGTTGACTGTGACGTTTTTCGGATATATTCTGTCTGCAAAGATACCTGCTCCGTCCTTGACGTTCTCAAAGGTGCATTTCTCAAACGCATACTTGGAGTTTACGCTGTTGTCGGATATCTGTACTGCGGATTTCTTGGAGTTGATAACGCTTACGTTCTCCAGTCTGAGCTCGGTGCATACCGCCTTGTCGGAGCGATATTTGATAAGCGCGTCAACGTTTTTGAAGGTTGCGTTTTTGAGTGTGAATTTGCAATCGGGAGATATTGTGAACACTGTGATGCCTTTGTCGAGGCAGTCGATGGTCTTGTTATTGAAGTCGATGGTAATGTCCTTTTTGTCATTGATAATCATACCCTTGTTGCCGTCGAAGCCCTTGGTTACGGAAACATTGTTGTGGTTGAGGCCCTTTACCTCGTCTGCCGTTACGTTTTCGTTCACCTTGAGGACAGCCTTTTTAGCTGAGAAGGCAGCCGAAAAAGCGTCTGCAAAGTTGAGATAGCCCTTGGTCAGTCCATCTACCGTTACCTGAGCCTTGATAACATCCTCGCTGAGATAGCTCTTGTCGAGGTAGCTGATCACGCCGAGAAAATCGCTGTCAAGATTCTGCTCGATCGCTTCGAGAGCAGCCTTGGTCTGTACGGTATCGACTTCGCCGACGATCTCCTTGTAAGCCTGCAGATAAAGCTTGATAACGGAATAGTCGTTGATGCAAAGCTGTGCCATAAGCTCGATCTCGGTGTTGACTTCTTTTCTAAGGCGCTCGTAGTCAGCAGAATCCTTGCTGAAGATGTGGTCATCCTTACGGCGCAGCTCTGAAAATCTGTTCTTGATATACTGCTCGAGCGCAGCGCTGTGCTTCTCGCCGTTGAGGGTAACGGTCTCCTTGTTCAGCTCGGAATAGAAGTTGCTGAACAGACGTGTCATTTTGTGGGGGTCGTGTGTGGAAAGCCTTGCGTTGATATTGGCTGCGCTTTCCTCGGTTTCATAACCGGCGCGAATGTTGCCGAGCTGTCTTGCGACGAAAGAAACCTGCTTGAAGTTGTTGTTGTAATCGTTTTCCAAATCGCTGTATACATTCTTGAAGCGGCTGTTCTTGATAGCGTCCAAAATCGCTTCCATACCGCGTGCGTTCTGCTCTTGGTTGTCGATCATCAGGTTTTCAAGCTTTGTAACGCTTTCGAGTATCGCCTGAGTATCTTTTGAGAGTTTGTGGTCCTTGCTGCTGTCTGTAAGCTTTTCGAAAATGCCCTGACCCTTCTTCTTCAGGATCTTGGCGAGAGGTGATTTGCCTGCTACCTTATCATAAGCGTTGCCGATATAGGTTTTCAGCAGGTCTTCGGCAATACCCAGCGCTGTGTCGATGATCATCTTCTCGCGCGCTTCCCTATCGTTGATCTTCTCATTTTCTTTTTTCTTGCGCTCTTCCTCTTTCTTAGCTTTCTTATCCTGTTCCTTCTGCTGTTCCGTTTTTGCGGGAGTAGTTGCCGCTGTTGCCGCGGGAACGGTTGTTTCCTGCATTTTTTGACGGAGCGCTTCGATTTTCTTGATCTCGTCCGCGATCCTCTCCGCGGACTTATTATCTGTATCCGTTACAGCCTGTCTGATGTCGGCTGCGGAAGCGCTTGTTGCTCCAATTGCTCCGAGTGTGGAGGCGATGGTTACGGTTGCGAGTACGGTTGCTATGATTCTGGTTTTGAAATTAGTGTTTTTCATTTTGGTGTATCCTTTCAGCTGTTTTATAGTTTTTTGTGTTGTTCCCTTTCGGATTGACTACAGTATATCAAACACACAATTACAAAACACTTACAAAAAAACACGTTTTTCAAACTTTTTTAAAAAATTTAAAATTTTTGAAAAAACACCGCATCCGCATAAAAGAAACGACCTGCGGAATGATCCGCAGGCCGGCAGTTTTTGTAAATATTATGTTTTAAGCATTAACCGTTGATAGGCTCTCCGATAGGATAGTCCACGGGTCTGCCCGCGGTGTACTTCTGAACCAAAATAGTATCGTTAATGTTGATCTCACCGTCATTGTTGATGTCGGCAACAGCTTCGTTGAAGTTTTCTACGGGCTTGTCGGCAACATACTTCTGCATAGCGAGAGCGTCCATTACTGTTACCTCACCGTCGCCGTTAACGTCGCCGAGGATAAGAACTTCTTCGGGATCTGATGTCATCTTTGCGAGAACGAGATCCATTACAGCAGCCTCGAGACGGTCGGCGATCTCCTTGTGACCTTCTGCAGTCGGGTGGGGGTCGGTGTTGCACTCGTTGCTGATATCGTAAACGTTTACGTATGTAGCGTCGTGTCTGTCAGCAACGTCGATGAGCAACTCGTTGAGATAACGCATCTGAGGATCGGTGTTCTTACCTGCTGTGAAGTACTGGATGGGATATGCGAGCTCTTCAGCTGCAATTGTAAGCAGAGCCTTGAGTCTTTGCTTTTTAAGCTCATCAAAGTAAGAACGGTCAACCGCGATCTTCTTGATCTCTACAGAGATATCATTAAGATCTTCTGACTTCTGCTCAGCCTCGGAGGCGGGAACAAACTGAACGTCGCCTACCTCGATGTTGATGTCAACAGCCTCGTCAATAGCTTTTACAAAGATGTTCTGGCAAACGTTGCATACGTCGCGAACCTGTCCCTGGTACTCAAGCGAGTTGCCGTAGGGATTGTACATACCGATCAGCGCGATGTCTGTGTCGGGGTTAACGTCCTCTACCGCGCTTACAACGTCTTCAACATTCTTTGCGGCGTTCTCAACATACTTATCGGCGTTCTTTGTAATAGAAGCAAAGTAATTTACAGCCTCAGCGATGTGAGCGGTTGTGATTTTATCCTTATCTCTGACAATGAGCTGTACGCCCGCGCCGACCGCCTCTGTCGGTGTTAAACCAAAGAGAAGCAGAGCCATTGCGATAGCAGTATCAGCAAGAAGGGGATTTTCGGAATTGAGCATCGGAACTATAATACCCATAATAATGTCGTTGCCGCCGAGCTGAACGCTGACAAGATCGGCTTCGGGGAGATATTTGTTGTAAATATCGTGATAAGGAACAAGAGCCTCGCTTGTACCCTTTCCTACAAATGACTCGAGAATCATGGTGGCAACCTCGCCCTTGTAGCCTTCCTGATAGATAGTCTTTGCTACGTCCTCAGCGCGGTAAGCTGTGCTTGCAAGGTTGGTGGCTCTGGTGGTGTAGCCTTTTTCAGCACCAATCTCCGCAAGACGGTTGCCGAATACCTGAGCGTAAGCGGTTTGAACGGGATTTGCGATCAAATCCTCGCTCAGAATAAGCGCGGGGTCATAAGCTGTACCGGGAGCGGTCAAGCCGTAGCCTGCCGCGATACTGTCACCGAGACAAACATAGTTGTAGGTTTTTTCCTCAGCTTCTTTAGCGGAAGCCATGACTGTTGCAATGCTGCCGAGCATTGCGACAGCCAGTACAATGGATAAGATTTTTTTAAGCATATTTTCCTCCTGAATTATTATTTATTATATAAAATTTTATTATAAATAAAACCTTAATAATACTTGATCAATACTTGTAATGGATGATAGCGACCTTTCTTCTCTCGGTCGTGCCGTCCTCGGAATAGTTTACAAGATAGTGGTGGTTTTCATCGCACGGGGATACATATCCTTTATAATCGTGAGCCAAAAGCACGAAGTCACGCTTGTTGGTGATCTCGCCAAGCTCAAACTCATCATAGAACTTTATAGCGTCAAGATGATACTTCTTGCAGAAATAATCGACAAGCTCGTTTTTAGGAGTTTTGCAGTTGGGATCGAGGATGATCTGTCCTACAACGTCATAACCGCCGCATTCGTTCTTAAACGCGCTGACCTCCCATTCGAGGATAGGATCCGCTTCGTCAAGCGAGTACTCGATCTGGAAGAGGTAAACTCTCTCGCCGTCCTCGTTGATGTAGGAGTCGGAGGCTCTGCCCAAAATGTTGTAGGAGCCGTCGGCGTGGCGCACGGCGATATCGCCTGTAACGCCCCATTTTGTACCTTCCTTGTCTACATACCAACGCTCGGCGGTAGCCTCGGGATTTTCAAGGTAACGGTCGGCAGCCGCGGGGCTGGTAACGTGCATGTTACCGAGAACCTCGTCCTCGGTAATCAGGTTGCCGTCGTCGTCAACCAGCTTTACGTGAACGTGGGGCTCGAGGGGCAGACCGGTCTCGTTGGTCTTTGTCTCCTCGTTCATAAAGTATGTAACAAGCGTTGCGCCGCCTTCCTCACTGGCGCCGCCGCCGAGTGAGTAGCGGATTTTGCAGCCGTTTGCCTTGAGCCACTTGTCAACCTTTTTAACCGAGCTCTTTGTAATCGGCTCGCCGCCCGACGCCGGACGTGTGAGGTGCTCAAGCGCGTGAGGACC